>VMGT01000016.1 GCA_007376725.1 Parcubacteria group bacterium Greene1014_15
AGCACGTTTGAATACTTTTTAGCGCGGCGAGTCTTGTGACCTTTGCCGGTCGGTTTGCCCCATGCAGAAACCGCGCGGCGACGTCCACGGCCCTGCTTCCCTTCACCTCCTCCATGCGGGTGATCCACCGGATTCATCGCCGTACCACGAACGGTCGGACGAATACCCTTCCAGCGCGAGCGGCCCGCTTTCCCATAGTTCGTGAGGCGGTGCTCTTGATTTGAAACTTCGCCGATCGATGCCCATGCCTGGTCAGAGACACGGCGAATTTCCGACGATGGCATTTTGATGTGCGTGTAGCCACCCTCTTGAGCAACTACTTCCGCGTAGTTTCCCGCAGAACGTGCGAGGCGGCCGCCGCCAAGCGGCTTCAGTTCGATATTATAAACAAATGTACCGAGGGGGATATTTTTGAGAACGGTTCTGTTCCCCACAATGATCGGCGCTTTTGCAGAAACGACAAACATGCTGCCGACAGCAAGCATGCGTGGCGCAAGCACATAGCGGCGTTCGCCGTCAGCATAGAGAGCAAGAGCGATAAAACCGGAGCGATTTGGGTCATATTCAATGGTCTCAACCTTCGCCGGTATATCTTTCTTGTTGTAGGTAAAATCAACATCCCGATAGCGGCGCTTGTGACCTCCTCCTTTATGTCGAACCGTAATACGCCCAGCATTATTACGCCCGTTTGAACGACGAAAACCAGATACAAGAGCTTTGTGCGGCACGTCGCCCGTAAGCAGCTCCCGGAAAAATACGCCCGTCATGTGCCGTCGTGATGCAGTTGTGGGTTTATACGACTTCATATAATTACAATATATCGATCTTATCTCCTTTCTTAAGCTGCACGAGCGCTTTTTTGCCGCGTGCCGTCCGGCCGAGTTTCCCGCGCGTGAATTTTCTCTTCGACTTTACACGAAGCATATTCACACGCACTGGCATGACATTGTAGCGAGCAAACACCGCATTCTTCACTTCCTGCTTTGTTGCAGAAAAGAGCACATCAAACGTATATGTATCAAGCTCCATCAGGCGGGAAACCTTCTCTGTGATGCGCGGATTTTTGAGCACAACAACACTCTCGAAACGAGGTCTTCGCGGCTTACTTGTTTCATCCTTTGGCGCCTGTACGATTTTTTTCGTTTCTGGCGCATCTTTTTTTCTTTGTAGATTTAAAATTGCCATAGAAACTGTCTAAAGTCTAACCGCTAATAAATAAAGTGAAATATACGCTTGCCTGTAAAAATGTTCAAATTTCGGCTGCAAATCACCCATTCTTCCTCAACGTATCTCGATATGCTTCGTCAGAATATGTGATTTTCGCTCGAAATTTGAACATTTTTTCAAGGCATTAGACTTCAGACAGTTTCTAAGCGTTACACCGCAACTTTCTTTGCCTTTTTGCTCCGCATGCGCTCTCCCCATGCGGAAACAACCTTCTCTGGATTTGAAACTATGAGGTATTTGTATGTCAGCAAACGTACGGGGTTAAGATCGGCCGCAAGAATTGTAGAAATGCTGCTCAAGTTCCGGAATCCTCGAACTGTGTCTTCGTTTGCAGCATCAAGCGCAATGAGAGCCGAGTTATTGCGCTTGGTTGCAAGCGGCTCAAACCCTTTCACTTTTGCAAGATTGCCAAGCACGTGCTTTGCTTCTTTTGTTTTTGCTTCCTCCAAAAAAAGATGGTCAACAAAAAGAATTTCGTTGTCGCGCATCTTTTGAGAAAGAGCCGTATAGAGAGCCTTTGATCGCATTTTCTTGTTGATCTTCTGTGCATAGTTTTTGTCCTTACGCGGACCGTGTGTAACGCCGCCACCTATCCATATCGGAGAACGGATCGAGCCGTGACGCGCGCGCCCCGTACCCTTTTGGCGCCATGGTTTCTTGCCACCGCCAGATACCTCACCGCGGTTCTTCGTATGCGCAACCGGCGTGCGAGCATTCGCTTGCATCGCCGTCACTACTTGGTGCACGAGATCCCCATTCCATGCAACGCCAAAAACAGTCCCCGGCAAAGTAACGGTTCCTGATTTTTCTCCTTTCAAATTGTACACAGTTGCTTCCATGATTCCGTCTGAAAAACTATATGCTGCGGATTTCAATAAGAGAACCACGCCGGCCGGGAACAGCGCCGCTTATAATCATCTGATTATTCGCCGCATCGATCGCAAGAACAGTGAGGTTCTTTACGGTAACACGGTCGCCTCCCATGCGTCCAGCCATACGCATACCCTTGATAACGCGTCCGCCGGCTCGCCCGCCGCCACCAATAGAACCCGGCTCACGTTCGGAATGCTTCTGCCCATGAGAACGAGGTCCTCCATGGAAACCGTGACGCTTGACGACACCTTGAAAGCCCTTTCCTTTTGACGTTGCCGTGACGCGAACCGTATCCCCGACAACAAACTGGGCAACAGAGAGCTCTGTACCCCTCGTAGCCGCAGATGCCTCATCTGTCCGATATTCACGCACCACTTTAAAGCCAGAGAGATCCTTAAGATGCCCCGCCATAGCCTTATTCATTTTCTTAAGCTCTTTTTTATCAAAACCAACCTGCACCGCATTGTAGCCATCTTTCTTGTCCGTAGTTTTGATTTGGGTAACAGTAACAGGACCCGCTGTAACAAGCGTGCCAGGATGCACAACGCCCGTATCATCAAAAATCTGCGTCATGTGTTCCTTTTTTCCAAGTATGAATTTCATGGTAGTGACAGGATACATCTATACCCTCTCGCACATTCCTCCAAATTTCGTTGGAGAAATGTGCGAGAGGGCAGTAGATCGCGATTTTTTAAAGCTTTAGCTCATTTTGACATCAATGTTGACGCCAGAGGGCAATGTTAGATTCGTCAGAGCCTCGATAACCTTCGGTGAGGGATTTATGATGTCAATCAAACGTTTCGATACGCGCATTTCGAACTGCTCGCGAGCGTCCTTGTAGACAAACGACGAGCGATTAACTGTATATTTTTTGATTTCTGTCGGCAAGGGAATCGGCCCCTGAACCTTCGCATCAAAACGCAGAGCAGTATCCATGATCTGCCGCACCGATGCATCAAGAATCTTGTGCTCGTATGCGCGGACACGAATGCGAAGCTTCTGGGAGACTTCTTCCTTCTTCGTCCCCCGCTTTTTCTTGGTTTCTTCAGCTGCCATAATAAATCTAAAATCTAAGCGAAAATCTGGGTTACCACACCGGCGCCGACGGTCTTACCTCCTTCGCGGATAGCAAAGCGCTGCTTCTCCTCGAGCGCGACGGGCGCGATAAGCTTGATCTTCAACTTCACCGTGTCTCCCGGCATAACCATTTCAGTGCCTTCCGGAAGTGTCGCCTCGCCGGTAACATCCGTCGTACGAATGTAAAATTGCGGCTTGTAACCATTAAAGAATGGCGTGTGTCGGCCTCCTTCTTCTTTGCTCAACACATACACTTCCGCTTCGAAGTCTGTATGCGGTGTTACAGAGCCTGGCTTCGCGAGTACCTGGCCACGATGCACATCCTCTTTCTTCACACCACGGAGAAGAATACCGGCGTTATCACCCGCAATTCCTTCTTGAAGTGACTTATTAAACATTTCAATGCCGGTAACCGTCGTCTTTGCTGTTGGCTTCATGCCGACAACTTCAATTTCCTCGCCCACTTTAACTTTCCCGCGTTCAATACGGCCGGTAACAACTGTGCCGCGTCCTTCAATCGAGAAGATGTCTTCTACAGGCATAAGAAACGGAGCATCAACGGATCGCTCCGGTACTGGAATATATGTATCGAGTGCGTTGGTGAGTTCAAGAATCTTCTTTGCCCATTCATCGTCCACAGACTTGGCGTCGAGCGCTTTGAGAGCGGAGCCACGGATAACCGGAGCATGCACACCATCAAAACTGTACTTTGTGAGCAAGTCGCGCACCTCTTCTTCAACAAGATCAATGAGGTCGGGATCATCAACCATATCTACCTTATTGAGAAAGACAACGATCTTTGGCACACCAACCTGCTTTGCCAGAAGGATGTGTTCTCGCGTCTGTGGCATCACTCCGTCCGTTGCGGCAACGACGATAATCGCGCCGTCCATTTGCGCTGCGCCAGTGATCATATTCTTGATATAGTCCGCATGACCGGGCGCATCAATATGCGCATAGTGGCGAGCATCTGTCGAATACTCATTGTGCGAGAGAGCGATCGTAATCCCACGAGCGCGCTCTTCAGGCGCGTTGTCGATTTCATCAACGCGGCGCAACTTCACTTCCTTACCAGCAAGATTCAGCGTATGCAAAATCGCTGCCGTAAGCGTTGTCTTGCCATGGTCAACGTGACCAATTGTTCCCACGTTGACGTGCGGCTTTGATCTATCAAAATCTACCATAGTATTTATTTACGTTATTAATTAACTGTGTTCCGTACTTCTGAAAGCAGAGCACACGAGAATGGCTCAGCTTTCGTGACTACGCCACACAAATACCCCACCTTCTAATAATTTCCCGACAGGGAGCGGACAGGAAGCGAAAACGCCCTCTGTGGGATTTCCACGCACAAAAACACATGCGCGTGCGGTAGGGATAATACTAACAGACAGGCAAAAAATAGTCAAAGATTTTGGGTGTACATATCCAGAAATTGCCAGTTGTAAATCACTCACCTTACGCGATATCAGTTAGATGCTGGATAGGTTCTTACATTGGGCACGTTTCCGAAGCGCTTTCTCCACCTTTCGAGAGTTCGTCGCCTTCTGTCATCGCGATTCCCATCTCCTCGCCAATTTTCTTCGTGATCGCGGAAACAGACGTCAGCGCATCGTCAAATGTCACGGCGAGTGCACGCTCTTCGTAATGCACATCAACATCAGTAACTCCGGGCACGGACACTACAATTCCTTTCATCGTGCCCGGCAGTGACGGACAGCCGATTCTCGATGGACGCAAGATTACTTTTTTTATCATAAAATGCCTAGGCTCTCGGTAGTGTTATTGTAAATATACTCCCACCCCCAACGTTACTTGTAAAAGCAATAGTGCCTTGGTGTCTTTCTACAATATCTTTGGCCACCGAAAGACCAAGACCTGAACCATACGTCTCAAGAAGCATGGCATTGCGCGCTCTGAAAAACTTGCTGAATATCTTGTTCGCCTGCTCTTCTGGAATCCCTATGCCTGTATCAGTGACCGCAATGCACACTTCCTTTTCCATGCCCGCCACCGAGAGATTAATTGCTCCACCCGCAGGCGTATATTTAACGGCATTATCAACAAGATTTGTTAGGGCAATATTCAATTTTTCTTTATCAAAATCAACGAGCAGTGATTTCGCTGAACTCTCGAAAGAAAAGCCGATTCTTTTTTCCTTAGCAATTTTTTTGAATTGATCGCCGACACCTTGTACGACTGATACAATATCTTGCTTCTGCATGCTCATCCCGCGCTTTCCCTCCTCAAGCCGCGCCACATCGAGAAGGCTGTTCACCAATCTGATCAAACGCTTATTCGCAATGACAATATCTTCAACAAGTTTTTTCTGATTTTTTTTCAATTCTCCGAAGTCGCCCTCCAAAAGTTCGTTGAGCGACCATTCAAGCGCAGTAAGGGGCGTGCGTAGTTGGTGTGCGGCTGTTGAAACAAACTGAGACTTCATCTGATCAAGCTCCATAAGACGAGCGTTCGCGCGCGTGAGTTGAAGATCGCGCCGTACAAGCATTTTCCCCGAAATATCAAGATCAGCGAGCATTTCCTTGAGTTTACTATTTGAACCGGAAAGAGAGCGATGCTTGACAGAGATAATAATAATCGCAAGCGACCCGAACACACTAATGCCAAGCGCAAGCAAAAGCATTTCCCATTCGCGGGAAAGAGCGATTATTCGCGGTTGTTCTGCAAATATACTCCATCCACCAATAGCAAGAGGTATTCCAACGGCAAAAACGCGCACACCTGCTTCATTTACATACGTGTCATCACGCGCACGGCCATCCGCAACATGACGTTCCCCAATCACTCTTTTTACGATAGGACGGAAAATATAGTTTGGATGACGCAAGAACTCCGGAAGTTCCGGGTGTAAAATCTGAAATCCATCTCTGTCCACAACATACATGTGTCCCGCAGGAAGCGACGCGTCCCGCAGAAATGAGATGAGCGGTCGAAGATTAAGCTCTCCGACCAATACTCCTTGAATTTTCCCAATGGTGCGAATCGGAGCTGCAAGTATCGTTCTCGGTTCAAGAATATCAGATAAAAATATCTCCCCAATGCTCGCCTCTCCCGCAAGGGCACGATCAATACCTATCTGCGCTGCCGAAGAAAAAACAAAACTCTCTTCTTGTGACACTGCGGCAACACGATCAAGACGAAAAGTCTGCCTACCATCCACAGCAATAATAGAGACACTTTGAAGACCGTCTTCTTTGCTCAACAGACGTTTGAGAATAAATGCATACTGTTCAGGCAGTATGCCGATATCGTCAGCAGCCCCGATAAGCGCGTCGCTTGAGCGTTGCATTGTTGATTCGATATTCGAACCAATCCGCTCTGCGCTCTCAAGCACAAGCGTTGATGCAGTCTGTCGAATACTACGCAGTGTCGGAACAAGCCAAAGTACATTGATTGCAAGCAGCGCAGTTATTCCAAGAATAAGGGCGCTGTGTTCGCGCACCAATATGATAATTTGCTTTTCTTTTTCACGGAACATACTTATCTACGTTTGCCAGAGCATCCGGACTAAACGTCATGCCGAGCTTTTCCGCAGTTTGCGTATTAAGCACAAATTCATAACGAGCGGGATACGCAACAGGAATATCCGCAGGCTTTGCGCCCTTAAGAATATGGTCTGCAAATTCTGCCGCTTGCTCGCCAATTTGCTCAAAATCCGCTCCATAGCTCATAAGCGCTCCGAGACGCACATCGTCAGAGTTTGTCCCAACAAGCGGTATGTTGTGAGCAAGCGTCCATTCCGAAAGTTTCTTCACACGCCGCGCCAGCACACTATCGGGAGCGCGAAAAAGCGCATCTCCCTCTTGTGGCGAAAACGTCAAAAGATACGCATCAACATCGGCTTCACTCTGCACATGATGTTCAACAAGCTCGACACCTTGCGCGGCGGCAACCGCCTTTCGCACATGTTCTATGCCTGTCGTTAATGCATTGTTCCAGATAAAAATAATACGCTTCGTTCTCGGAACTAATTCAAGAAATAGTTCGACACGCTTCGCGGCAATAATATCGTTGCCACCGGAAACTCCGGTCAGATTATTCCCCGAACTGCGCAGATCAGCCACTAATCCATTTCCTACAGGATCTGAAACAACCGCAAAAACTATGGGGAGCGTCGGATCATCTTTTGCAGAAAGTTCTTTCGCATCTCGAGCCGCATTCACACCAAGAACATAGATAAGATCGGGCTTTTCGAGAATAAATTTTTCCAGACGCTCTTTTGTTTCGGCGGGATTCGCACCTTCTTCTATAATCGCATAGGAGATATTCTTGCCTTCTTCATACCCTTGATTTTTCATGCCAGTCTTAAATCCCTCAAACGCCGGCAAAAGAGTGGGAAGCGGCTTGGGAATACCAACACGATATATCTTTTGTTCAACAGATATTTTCGGATATCTGTACAACACCAGCACACCAACAAAAAATACTATGCAGACTGAAATAAAAAGACTTTTTTTCATACGATTTGTGAGAACCTATCCACTATCTAATGCCTAGACGAAATGTTCAAAATTCGTTGCGAAAATTGCGTATTTTAAGGAAGCATATCGAGATACGCTGACGAAAAAGACGCGATTTGCAGCAGAATTTTGAACATTTCGGCAGGCAAGCTTTATTTTGCTTCATATTTTGCGATTAGATAGTGGATAGGTTCTGAATTACGAAACTCTCTTCTCGGCACGTTCTTCCAAAGGGTACGGACTTTTTCTGCTGAAAAAGTCCTGAAGTTGCGCCGCCGGTCGCGGCGCAAGCCCCCTTTGGAAGAAGCGCCTCGACGAGTTTCGTAATTCAAAGATACGATACTATACTATTATGCTTTGCGAGCCTGTTCATCAAGCTCTCACTCGCCGACTCCAAAAAGAACCATAGTCTCATTATAAAACCGCGTATTGCATTTTTCTCGATTTTTGAATTCACCTCCGAGTGGCGCTTGTTCTCCATACGTATAAAAGCCAAGAAGCGGTGTGTCGTGGCCAATAATATCAAGCACCGCTTTGATTTCCTCACTCGCGCTTTGACCATAGAGTTTTTCGCGCGCAATACAATTAAACATTAACACAAACTTCGGCTTCTGCCCTTGAAGTTCGTTTATAACATGCTGTGCAGCCTCTTTTGCTGCATCGATTGCTTTTTCCTTGCTCCCGATCATGAGACGAACTTCCGATCCTTCGGGTATCTCCGCCGCGCACGTAATAGCGCCCTTTTCATCAACCGTAATCGGATCACGAATCAAGTACTCGTCGGCATATTCCGGAATTTTCAGCCCTATCGGATAGGTAATCGCCATACGCGCAAGCGGCTCTTTTCGCAGTTCAGCAGCCTTCTCACCGAAATAGTCTTCGTAGATATTAATTGCTGGCTTACCATCGAGCTCATGGAGCACGGCCCCCTCTGATTTCGTCACTTTCATCGGCAAGCCAATCGGCACCCAGCCATGATGCACGCCAATACCGACCGAAAATTTTCCTGAAAGCCCAAGGCCCCCAATTGCTCCTGAAACAACTTCGTTGTCTTTATACTCAAATGTTTGCTTAAAAAGAAAATCATCTCCGGGGGCACCGCCAACAACCGGAAAATGAGCGCCGAGAATATCAAGCACACCGCGCACAGAATCAGCGCCATTTCCCGTGAGCACGTCTGGAAACATCACAAAGACCTCAAGTGAATCACCCGCTTTCTTTGCTTTTTCCTCTACTTCTTTGGCTACGGCTTGTCCCGCTTCTCGCGCTCCTTTTTTTACGTCTTTCCCAAGACCAGTATAGAATGTGATAGTTTCAGAACCAATCGCCATCACCGCAACCGATCCTGTCGTCGATCCTTCGTTTGTAATTTCTCCTGCCGTAGAACAGCCAACGAGCTGTACACCACCCGTTGCTTCGTTGATACCCTTTATGAGTTCGTTTTGATCGAATGAAGAGGAAGCAAAAGTCACGACAAACTTTGCTTTGCCTTCACCGCATGCGCGAAGCGCCATTGTGGCAGCTTCATATCCCGCCTGGGATGAATCTTTGTTCTTGCTCGTACCAATACCTGCTGTTATAGCCATAGGTTCTTAGAACCTGTTTACGATCTTCATTTCGGCCTGAAATTTCCTGATTTTGGCTGCAACTTGTCAAAAATTTCTTGAAATATCTTGATATTCCTCGTAATTTGACTTCGTTTCGCACAAAATCAGAAAATTTCATCTCGAAAGCAAGATCGTAAACAGGTTCTTATATTTATGAATAATTTATTTGTTGCCAAAAACATTGTTTACCTTTTCTAATACCTCACCTGGACTTATATTTACTTTTATTAAATAATCTCGTACACCCATATTTCGTATTCTCTCGATTGCAACAGGCTCTCCAGAATTCGAGATCACGATGACAGGAAGAGCCGGCAAAAATCCCTTTTCTCGCAATTCTTGCAATACCATATAACCATCCATTTTGGGCATAACGATATCAAGAAGCACAAGATCGGGTTTTTTCTTCTCTATGGCTGCAACTCCTTCACTACCGTTACCCACCACTTGTACGGCATACCCCGATCGTTTGAGACGATTTGCAAGCAGCTTCGCAATAACAAGATCATCTTCCACAATAAGGATCGATTTTTTTGTGATTTTTGCCGCTGTCGCCATAATAATGTAGTGATGTGGTACTAGTACTAGAGCAAAATACTGTTTATTTTTTGTATAATTTCAGCTGTCGTAAAATTTGCCTTTACCATAAAACTTTTGGCGCCGAGAGCAAGAGCATGCTCTATTTCCTCCTTCTGGCCAAGATTAGAGAGAACAATGACGGGAATAGCTTTCCATGCAGAATCCTTAAGCCGATGCAATACTTCATAGCCGTCAATGCGCGGCATGATAATATCAAGCAAAATAAGATCCGGCTTGTAGGCTTCGAGTTTTTTCAAACACTCTTCCCCATCGTCTGCTGTCTGCACTTCAAAACCGCTCCGAGCTATCTTGTCGGCAAGGATTTTGAGCATAAAACTATCATCTTCGACAAGTAAAATTTTTTTCTTTTCCGCCATGCTAATTACAGTAGCATTATTTATCACTTGTCCACAATCTGATATCCACAAAAAGCCATGCGTCTTGTCCGGTAGTATGTGATAATTTTTACGTCCTTGCGGCAATGTGATCGTCTGCGCAACGTTTTGCGGTACCGCAAGATAACTGTCGAATTCCATTGTGTGTTGAGCGCGACCCTCCGTCATCTCCCCCACAATCTTTTTCGCGTAATCGCGCCAATCAGTCAGTCGCTTGTCGTGCGCCATTTCAAAGGTTTCTGACATCTTCTCATCCAACAATCACTGTTGAAGAAACTCACGAAGTCGGACGACAAGCGTACGATAGGTCTCTCCGGCAGTCTGAATGAAAACACTGATCTCCTTCCAGCGATAGTCGAGGTATTCATGCGCAAGCAGGTTTTTCAATTCGGTCCATGCTGCTAGTTTTTTGGAGAAATCGCCCACGTCGAAAGGCTTTATGATGCCAAGACGTTCAACCATCCTTCGGTACGTCTCCGGAATAACCACACGCTCACTCGCCAGGACTATTTCTGCGACCAAAATGCATGCGTTGACGAGCTGCTCGGCCCAACGCTCCACTTCGCGCTTCTTCGTCTTTGACTTCTCATCTGCATATTCCTCCCACGACAACTTCTCAAATACAGAAAACTCACGCACCTCTTCCTCAAGAAATTGGAGCGTCCGCTCCAGCCGTTCACGATCCTCTTCCGAGAGGGATGCTGAACGCTCAAAGATGCGATGGTAGAGATGGGCGGTATAATACCAATCGTTCGCTTCTAGGGAGACGGACAGTAATTGGCGAAGATACGCCCTCCGATCGTTGATGGCAAGAGCAATGCCCGAACGCATCGCCGACCATGCGATGGACGCCGACGCCCGATTGAGTACCACGAGGTCCACCTCTGCCCCTACAATTCCCTCGAGGGTACTCCACATGCTCAGTTCACGGTCACGATCTTCGTTGGTCAGATAGACAGCGATGTCCCAATCAGAATGCTCTCGTGCGTACCCTTTCGCCTGAGAACCAAAAACAAACGCCATGACAACATCATCCTGGTTTTCAAAATATCGCCGTAAGTGTTCAATTTTTTGCTCTTTGGTCATTGGCTACAGTGTGGCATGAAATTTTTAGTTGCACGCTCTTCCTGCAATTCTTCCCGACTTCTGTCGGGAAATAATATCGTTTGTAAAGGTGACACATTCACGCTTCTAGCTCTGCGTCTTCCTCCAGAAACACAGCATAAAAGAGCCGAGCTTTCACCCGGCTCTTTTATGTTGATAAAGCTGTTTTTTACGTCCTCGCCGCAATAATCGTCTGCGCAACGTTTTGCGGTACTGCAAGGTAACTGTCGAATTCCATTGTGTACTGCGCGCGACCTTCAGTCATGGAGCGGAGCGTTGTGATATAGCCGAACATTTCCGAGAGCGGCACTTTTGCTTTAATGACACGAACCATGCCGCGATTTTCCATGCCCTCAATCTGTCCACGTTTTGAATTAAGGTGCCCCGTTATGTCGCCCATGAACTGGTCGGGTGTAACAACTTCCACTTTCATGATCGGCTCGAGAATGACCGGGCGGGCGCGTTTTGCCGCATCTTGAAACGCCTGTGAGCCAGCGATCTTAAAGGCAATTTCTGAAGAGTCAACATCGTGATACGTTCCATCAAAAAGATCAACAGAAACATCCGCCATAGGATAACCGGCGAGAATCCCACGCGTCATAGCTTCTTTGATGCCTTTCTCAACTGCCGGAATGAATTCCTGTGGGATCACACCTCCTTTAATACTATTGATGAATTCGAATCCTTCTGAACGTTTGGTATTCTTGGCGATCTTTGCATTCGGATCAAGCTTCTCCATCGGCTTCACGCGAATCTTCACGTGGCCGTATTGACCACGACCGCCTGTTTGCTTGATATATTTGCATTCAGCTTCCGCTTCACCAGTAATGGTCTCGCGATAGGCAACCTGCGGAGCGCCTACGTTTGCAAGCACGCCGAATTCACGTTTCATACGATCAACAATGATATCGAGGTGAAGTTCTCCCATACCCCAGATAACTGTTTCAAGTGTTTCCGGGTCGGATGTCACGCGGAATGTCGGGTCTTCAGAAGCAAGTTTGCTCAAAGCAATACCCATTTTTTCTTGATCCGCTTTCGTCTTGGGTTCAATACGAAGAGACACCACCGGCTCGGGAAAGACGATTTTTTCAAGAACAATCGGGTGCTCCGGATCACAAAGCGTATCCGATGTTCGAGTATTCTTGAGTCCAACCGCTGCCGCGATTTCTCCCGCAAACACCTTCTTTACCTCTTCACGGTGATTCGCATGCATACGAAGAATACGTCCAAGACGCTCTTTATCCCCCGTTGTGGAATTATAAATATAGGAACCGCTTTCAACAGTGCCGGCATAAACACGAAAATAGGTAAGCTGACCGACAAATGGATCAGTCTGCAATTTGAACGCAAGCGCCGCAAGCGGCTCCTTGTCGTCCGCTTTGCGCTCGATTTGCGCTCCTGTTTTTGGATCCGTACCTTTCACGGGAGGAATATCGAGCGGTGATGGAAGATAGTCAATGACGCCGTCAAGTACAAGCTGTACGCCAATGTTCTTGAGAGCAGAGCCACAGAACACGGGAACAATTTCATTTGCAATAACAGCTTTGCGAAGCGTCTTCTTGAGATCTTCAATCGAAAGTTCTTTTCCTTCGAGATAGTCGGTCATCATGTTCTCGTCGTTTTCAACAATTTTTTCAACAAGTTCCGAACGATATTTCTTGGCATCCGCCGCCAAATTTTCAGGAATGGGAATCTCCCTGATATCAATTCCCATTTTCCCTTCAAAAAGATATCCTTTCATTTTCAGAAGATCGACAACACCGATATGTTTCCCCTCTTCGCCGATCGGAATTTGCATGCGCACCGCACTTTTTGTCAGGCGGTCAATGATCGTCTTGAAAGAGAAATCAAACGAGGCTCCTGTTCGATCGAGTTTGTTTACAAAGCAAATCCGCGGCACATGATATTTATCCGCCTGGCGCCACACCGTTTCAGACTGCGGCTCAACACCAGCAACACCATCAAAAACAGTAACGCCTCCGTCGAGCACCTTAAGAGACCGCTCTACCTCCGCAGTAAAATCAACGTGTCCCGGAGTATCAATAATGTTGATCCGATGCTTCTTTTCCTCGTTCTTTGAATCGTCGGATGGCGCCCAAAAACAGGTCGTTGCAGCAGAGGTAATCGTAATGCCGCGTTCCCGCTCTTGTTCCATCCAGTCCATTGTCGCTTCACCTTCATGCACTTCGCCGATTTTATGTAAAACACCTGTGTAATAGAGAACACGCTCCGACGTCGTCGTTTTGCCTGCATCGATGTGAGCGATAATACCGATGTTTCGAACCTTGCTTAGTGGATAATCCCGTTCCATAAAAATAAGGAATTACGTGTTTGGCACATTGCTTCGTTAGCACTTACGATACTCATTCGGCGTAGCAGGAAGTACGCCTCATTCCGTTTCTCAGTGCTGCCTCGCACTGCACTCAAACACCTAATTCCTAGTTACTCATTTAACTAACTTACTGATTCATTTTGTAATAAAAAGTCACCCGACACAGAGAAAGATACGCACACTGTAGGGAATGTCTGCGTCTTTGTATGTCCTACCACGAAAAATGAGCGAATGCTTTGTTTGCTTCCGCCATTTTGTGCACTCCCTCTTTTTTCTTGATCGCTTCCCCTTCGTTATTGCTTGCTGCAAGGATTTCATCTGCGAGCTTCTTGTGCATCGCAACCCCCTTCTTACTGCGGGCAGCGCCGACAATCCAACGCAATGCAAGAGCAAGACGTCTCTCCGGACGCACTTCTCGGGGCACTTGATAATTTGCTCCGCCGACGCGCCGCGAGCGCACCTCGACAACCGGCCCGACATTCTTCATTGCCGTCTCGAACACCTCCACCGGGTTTTCCGTCTTTCCTTTCTCTTTGATACGATCAAACGCTCGATATACAATGTTCGATGCCGTTGCCTTCTTGCCCTCTTCCATCACATAGTTAATAAGCTTCGAAACTTTCGCTGAATTCCACCGATAGTCAGGCCCGACGATATTTTTCTTTTTTAGTTTTCTTCGCATTTATTTCTTCTTTTTAACGCCATATCGCGAGCGCGCCTTCTTTCGATTCTCAACACCGGTCGTATCAAGCACGCCACGGACAATGGTATAGCGAACGCCGATGTCTTTCACGCGGCCGCCGCGGAGCACAACCACAGAGTGTTCCTGGAGAGCATGGCCCATACCCGGAATATATGCGGTCACTTCAAGACCATTCGTCAGACGTACGCGAGCGATCTTTCGAATAGCCGAGTTCGGCTTTTTCGGCGTCACCGTGGTTACTTTTGTGCAAACCCCGCGCTTAAAAGGCGCCGGATAGTAGACGGGACGGTTTTTAAGTGTATTAAATCC
Source organism: Parcubacteria group bacterium Greene1014_15 (assembly GCA_007376725.1). Classification (GTDB taxonomy): domain Bacteria; phylum Patescibacteriota; class Minisyncoccia; order Phycocordibacterales; family VMGT01; genus VMGT01. The sequence goes on from VMGT01000016.1 coordinate 14,688, forward strand.
GCGCGCAAGAGCGACCGCTTTTGATTTCTTAAGCGGCCGACTTCGACGTTTTCGCACAAGTTGATTTATTGTTGACATAGTTCCCGCAGAGCGCGCAAGAGCCCATTTCGACTCTCTGTGAATATAAATGCTACGGTACTATGTTACGCGTTAAAATGCAAGTCATTTCGGTAGGCAAGCCATATTTTGCTTCATAATTTACGGTTAGAGAGTGGATAGACTCTTAGGTTTGCAAATGTTATTGGGTATATAATCACGGCACTCGGAGAAAATGAAAGTAGAAACTTTCGCTTTCTTCTCGAATGACTGCCTTTTTTCATTTTCAGTAGCCCGTAATGACGTAATAGAGAAACGAAATCACAGGACTGATAATTCCACCAATAACAAAAATAAGAAAGAAAATCAGCAACAAACCGTACCTTTCAAGAAACTGTTGCACGTAGAGGTAACGATACGGCAACAAGGCAAAGAATACTTTTGAGCCATCGAGCGGGGGTACGGGAAGCAAATTAAAAACTGCAAGACTAAGATTTATTAAAACGACCCTAGAGGTGATTTGCAGAAATGTGCTCGGCAAAAAAACAAAAGCAGGCATAATGCGAAAGACGAGAACTCCAAAAAGAACAGCAAGAAAAAGATTAGCCACAGGGCCCGCGGCGGCAACAATTGCAGGACCCCATCTACCCCTACGAAGATTGTAGGGATTAAATGGCACCGGCTTCGCCCAACCAAATACATAACTGCCTCCCGACGAGAGAAACAAAAGGAGCGGCAAGATAACCGAGCCAAACGGATCAACATGCTTTGCGGGATTGAGCGTCAGCCTGCCGGAAAGACGAGCGGTCGGATCGCCGAGCATGAGAGCCGCATAGCCATGGCAAACCTCATGCGCAATAACAGAGAAAATGAGAATACCGAGGGAAAATATGACATCAATACCTTGCATAGATTGCTGTTTATGATAGCATAGTTGCCACTATGTCTAAAAGTTGCGCAGTGACAGGAAAAAGCACAAAAATGGCGGGTGGGTACAGCAACCGAACCCGCGCGACGCAATTCAATCCTACCGGCAAAAAGCGCCGCAGGGCTAATCTCCAAAAGAAAAAAATTTTTGTTCCTGAACTCAACAAAACAATGTCGCTCACACTCTCGACGACAGCGATTAAAACTATGAACAAAAACGGCGTCTTTGCGACTCTCAAAAAAGCAGGCATCATTTGATAGAAGTACACATTGAGCAAAAAATATGTCCGCGGAAAAACATTTCCGCGGACATTGGTTGTTACGTCACTTTTTCAACGAGTACATACGAGCGATTCCAGAACACTGCTCCTATTGGCGAGTACACCTCCCATAGTCCCTGACTTTGCTTAAACGCACGCCGCCATGTGGAATCACCGTACATTTTCACTAAAAAAATTTGAGCTCCGCTGTCCTTAGCCCTTGCAAAGCCAAGAACAGGGGGGTTCATTTTTGGAACAATTTCTATATATACTAGAACATACTCTCCAAAAGAAACTTCCCGACCTTCGATCACTTCCGTGAGCCTGTAGCGCTCTCCCACACAAAGATCTTCAGGACGGAAAAATGACATTGCGCGATCTCCTCCATGCGAGTGGTAATGGGCTGCCGACATCGTGCAATATACGGTCAGAAAATGCAAGTTTGAAAATTCGAAAAGTTTGAAAAGAGCGATTTCATTTATCAAGTATCGTCTCCTGCACACAGCCCGGAAGCACATGACTTTCTTCGTTATACAGCGCGGGATTATTTTTAAACTCTTCCCAGTCTTTTATATGCCGTAGTATCTTTTCCCGATACATATCTTTCAGAGCAGGATCAAGATATTTGAATGGACAATGGGTGGTTATTGTTGATCCGCCGACAAAGAGCATAATCTCGGTTCTTCCCAATTCGCCGCCGAGCGTGCCGGCTTTTCCAAGGATATCTCCCGCCTTCACTGTGTCGCCTAGGGAAACGAGCGGATTGCTGACATGGTCATGTTCTAAAATCCATTGCGAATTTGTGCTTGGCTGAATATGAATTCCGTAATCCTTCGTATAATCTTTGTAGAAAAGTTTTGTGATAACCCCATCAATTGCCGCAAGAACATCGGTATCCCGAGCAACACGATATTCAAACGTGGGAAGAATTTTTGGTCCATCGGGTCCCATGACCTCGACACCATACTCAAGAAAAACTTTATTTTCAGCCGGTAAAAAAAGGAAGGATCCCGCTGTACCCGTCGTTTTATTCCACTCCTCAAAACGAACACCGAAGTTTTTCAAAACCGGCGGCTCTATAGAAATTTGCGCTGGAGCAGGTCGAACAGCTTGTGGCGTAATGATTGGTGGAGGAGTAACTGGCGGCGGAGTCAGGGGCAATGGCGGAGGTTGCACCAAGAAAGGCACGGGTAGAGATGCACCCTTTTTCTTCGCCAGTTCATTCAGTTTCATTCTCGTCCGCCGTCCGACGAGTCCGAAGCCTGTCGTGCGTTCATCACCTTCCGAAACAATGCCATATTTCATCTGAAACTTTTGCACAGCCCGCCTTGTGAGCATACCGAAGTATCCAGTTACGGCGCCGCCTGGATATACGCCGGGTATGCTTTTTAATGCTTCCTGCAAGCGTACAACTTCTGGACCAGTCGAACCTTGCTTAAGATTCATCGAGAAGTCTTGACCAAAAACAGCACTCGCGAACAACGCGCTTATAAGCGCCGATGCAACACACAAAAATACAATCTTTTTCTGCATTTTCATACATGTAGTATATCTTGTTGTGTCGGGGTTCTAAGAATTCGTTATTCACAGGTTCACAGCACGGCGGAGTACATTCCCTGTTACAATATCCATATCTAGTCGTTAGTTCTTGTATATCTAATTTTTATGGAATTTATAAAAAATCTGCATCTCGAAAGCGTATCTATGCCAAAGAAAATAGCCCTTCTTGCCGTTCTCATTCTTATCGTCGCTGTTGTGCTTTCCGTTATTAAAATGGTTCTCTCAAACACTTTCGGAATCTCGCAGGGAGGATTTGGTTCGTCCATCGTTCCCTCCTTCTCCTACGACGCGTATCGCGAGGATTACGACCGATCTTATGGCGTGGCAGAGGGAGCACCAAATTATAACGCTACAAAAAGCCTGGGTTCCTCTTTCGTTCCATCCGCAATGCCTCTTCCTCCTATCCCACCTTACCCGCAGGACGTAACTCCGGGAAATGATGCCGAAGATTTTGAAATCACCTCCTATGACGCATTAATACAAGCAAACGGCGAAAGCAGTGATGAATGCGCGTCAATTCTTGCCTTAAAATCACGGGAAGACATTGTGTTTGAAAACTCTACAGAGTCGAAAACCGGCTGCAGCTATACATTTAAAGTCGAGAACGCCACAGCTTCTGAAGTTTTGGCCATCATCAAAAGCCTCAACCCGAAATCACTCGATGAAAATACCTATACCATCAAACGAACCATCACGGGACTCATGAGTGAAATTGACATCCTCACAAAAAAATTAGCCTCAATAGAAGCAACGTTAGAGCAGGCGCTCAATGCGTATGATGAAATAAGCAGAATTGCCACAGCAGATAAAGATGCCGAAAGCCTTGCAAAAATCATCGACAGCAAAGTAAATCTCATTGAACGCCTCTCTGTGGAGCGCATCAATATTCAAAATCAGATAACAACGATACAGCGTTCATATTCCGACCAACTCGACCATCTCAACTACACGGTGTTCACCGTCTCGGTCTTTGAGCAAAAAGTGGTTGATTTTGAACAAATCGGCGACTCGTGGATTGCAGAACTTCGCACATTTTTTGCCGGGCTCAATACAACACTACAGCAGATGACGATCGGCATTCTCTCATTTCTCATTAATTTCGCTTACTACGCACTCATCTTTGTTATCATGCTCTACGTCGCAAAATATGGTTGGCGTATGACAAAGACGTTCTGGAATTCGTAACATGTACACCTGCGCATCAAAAAACCACCATCGGCAATTTTTTTGACAGGTTTGTGTATGTGTGATACAATCTTTCGAGGTTTCGAGGTTTTATTGTGTCAAATAAGGAGAACTTGTGCTCATCGTTGCGTATGTGTTATTTACTCTGGGCTGCATTTCAGAGCTAATCTTTATGGTTTTAGCGTCTGGGTCTGGCAAGTGTAAGCTTGAGTTCCAAATACTACCATTCTGGTTTGTGCTTGCTGCGGCGGTCGCAAAGTATCTTAGCGCCTAGTCCCCAGGACCTACTGCAATTTAAATGCTGTGGGTCCTAAAAATATACAGTAAAGATAACTTTTCGAGTTTATCGCACAACCACAGGAGGTAGAACAATGCTTACGAGATGCAGTCCTCGCGAACTTGCGGAAGTTCTATTGTTGCGTTCGGAATGTATTGTACAAATGGCGGCAGTTATAAGCGACAAGTATGGAATATTTTCCTGGGGATGGAATCACCCGGGACCGAAGTCCGAGGGCATTCACGCTGAAAAGCACGCTCTTATGCGCGCGAACAGAAAACGTCTCAAGGGTGCAAAGCTCACTATTGCGGGCATGCGAAAGAAAAGCAAAAACAAAGTTCTTTCACGGCCATGCGATGATGAAGAATGGTCATGCCTTGCTCTTGCGTGCAAAGCAGGCATCGGCATCATTGAATACCATACAAAAAATGGAGAGTGGACAAAAATAGTTCTCTTCTGAAACAGTGGAGATCATGCATGATTTCCACTGTTTTCTTTTTCCGTCGGCAATCTTGCAAAATTTTGATACTATGATATAATGCAATGTAGTATATCCGCCGATACAACCAACAAGGAGACGTAGCATGCCACTGCCTCTTCCAGATGATGGTCCGGACGAACACCTCAATTATTTTGATCATTACGACGATTGCCACGAAATTGACCGAGAGCCCTCATACAAGGAGACTTACGATTGGTTAGACGGCGATTTTTACCCTGAATACGAGGATGAAGAACCAAGGCCAGAGATTTTGTCGGGAGTAACCTTTAACGGGAAACCAATCGTCAGGGATGAGTTCGACTAACAAGCGGCCATGATTGCACACGTGCAGTCATGGCCGTTTTCTTAAAATGAAAATGAGAAGGCTTTTTCTTTTTCTTTTTCTGGCACCACAACAATCTCCTCCCATGGCAATCCTTTTTTGCCGAAGTGACCGTATGCGGCTGTCTTGCGAAAAATGGGGCGGCGCAAACCGAGTCGTTCAATGATCGCCTGGGGACGGAAATCGTATGCTTGTTTCGCTTGGTCAAGGATATTTTCTCCACGCTCATTGATTGCCTCTACCATAACCGGTTCTGCGCGGCCGATCGCGTAGGCAACAGAAACAAGACACTCCTTTGCCAATCCTTCTGCCACAAATTGCTTCGCAACAAAACGTGACATATATGCGGCAGAACGATCCACTTTCGTGCAATCTTTGCCTGAAAAAGCGCCACCGCCATGCGGTACAAGGCCGCCGTAGGTGTCAACAATAATTTTTCTTCCCGTCAAACCAGCATCCGCCGTAAATCCTCCTTTGACAAATGAACCTGTGGGATTTACTAAAATCTCAAGTCCTTTTACAAACCCAACAAGAGGAGTTATAAGCCGATCAATAAGAATTTCTCGAATTTCTTCCTGCGATACTTCTTGTGCATGCTGGCAACTTACCAAAATTGTCGCCACTTCACCGTCCATGATCGTCACCTGCGCTTTACCATCCGGCCGAAGCCACGAAACTCCTCCTTTGCGGCGCAAATACTCAAGTCCTTTGGTCAAATTGTGCACGAGCACAACACCTTTCGGCAGATATTCAGGCGTTTCGTCCGTCGCATAGCCGTACATAATTCCCTGGTCTCCTGCTCCTCCGATGTCAACTCCCTGCGCTATGTCCCCCGATTGCTCTGCCACGTACACGATTATTTTGAGTCGATCCGTATACCCGATCGAATGATAGAGATCACGAGCAACTCGTTCATAATCAACATTCGCTTTTGTTGTAACTTCACCGCCGATCACAAGAAGTCCATGGCTGCCAAATGTTTCAACTGCAACACGGCTATAGGGATCCTGTTCCAAACATGCATCAAGGATTGCATCAGAAATCTGATCGCACACTTTGTCAGGATGTCCCGATGTAACACTTTCTACGGTATATGTATTTGTCTTGTATAACATGGGTATAAAAAAATGATAAAAAGTATTCCAAAAACGGTGTGTTTAACGCAAAAATCCCCTATGGTTCGGGAATGAAAAAGAGAAGAAAGAGGATTTTGCACTACGTTTCAATAACGCATACGCATCATCATTCCCCGAATTTACACGGAGTACTTCGGCTTCCACCAGCGCCGAGTACAAACCCGGTCAGGTTGGCATGGAACCTGGACCAAAGCGCCATATAATTCCATCTTCTTGATAACAATATGCGGCTATGAACGTGCCTCTGCACTTTACGATACTCGTGTGATTACTCCTGTCAACACATTCCTGTGCATAACTCGCTCAATCGATTCGTGTCGTCCATAGCATACTGTACAAAACGTATGATGTATGCTTTTCTGAATATAGAAGGAAATTCTTCGCGTATTGAACTGTTACCAAAGGAGTACAAGTATGCGTAATATAGCGTTAGGTGTTGACGGTAGATTGCCAAAAGAATATGAGACGCCAATTTTGGACAAACAGAGTCGTCAAATATCGTGCATAGTCTACAATGGAAAAGGATTGCATATAGCAGCTTTTGTAGTATCTGCAGATGGTTCTATTGTTGCTAAGAAATCCGATTCTGTACTTGACCTTCCTGTCGAGGAAGCGCTGCGATTGATTATGGAAATCGCCAATACTGTCTCTTTCTCCGATGCACTCAATACTAAAACAAACGAAGCCTTAACGGCAATTGAGATTATAGCTCGACATGCAATCTCTTCCTGTTCTCGGGGCACCATGACACCATAGTGTACCTCTTGATGGAAACATGCCGCTCAAGATATGTCTTGAGCGGCGATTAAATTCAATCCAGTTTCTCGATGTTTCTACACGCACAAACTGCTTGTGCGAGTTCCTCGTATGTTTTGATCGTATGTGGAACCCATTGAAATGCAACCGTGCGTTTCCCTCTTTGCATACAATCTGCATAGGTAATGTTAGGGACAAGTTTTTTGAGCGTTGCATAAGGAATACTTGATTCTACATCCGGAATCAAAAAAACTCCGGTTCCAAGCGCATCAGAAGAAACTCCCTTAAGCCATCCTTTTTTCGTCTGATTGTCCATATACTTCTTCCTTTCTCCCTCTTTCACACATCAGTAAATCGTAAGTAGAGACAGTCCCTACTTACACCTACTGCTGAAAACCAATTTTGGATGGAAGTACAATGTGTTCACCTTCCCAGATACCCTTCCCAACGACTTCATCGACAAAACCGAGCGTGGGAGCATCTTCTCCAAAAAATACTTTTTGCTCATCATAATATTCACGGAGATGCAAGCCACGCAACTCTCTCCCTTCCCGTTTTCCCATGATGACGCGATCAAGTTTCTCCTGCATGAGTTCAAGATGCGCTCCAAGCTTCGTAAACTTCTCCGAGATGTTGGTTCCGTTATAGCAGAACGAGGAACTTGAAGAAATCCTTTGAAGTTTAAATCTGGCAAAGGGAGTCGAGAGCCGTATGCCACATGACTGCAACAGCGCAAGGCCGTATGCATCACATTTTCCGTCAACAAGGCCGATAATTGGAGCATCAATCGTACCCATCGTGCTCACAAGGCTCAAAGCTTCATCAACATCACCATAGCGAGTATCTATATAGAAACGAATCGGCGTTCTGCTGTCACGCAGATTAAGTTGAATAAACTGCATCCGAAGCCGGCCGACACACGAATCGTTGATATTTTCTTCACTCAACAATATCCTTCGGTCATACAAACCATTCACTAATTCTTCAAACGTCATCGATTCCTCCTTTCTTTCAACAATCATTCATCCATGTCTTGAAATATGCTCTTTCTCTATTTCGTACGAGTCATCAATGCTAAAAGAGCCAGCAACATTTCTTCGGTAGGAATAATCAATATGTCCATGCTTTCCGGTTCAACAGTTTTGCCGAGTTCTTTGCTAAGTGCCTGCACATCGATGCCGCTCTCTTGTATGTCGAACAAAGGATAACCATCTGCGCATGTCTCGTCGGGATAATAGAGACCAAGCACTCCTTCGGCAGTCGAAATTTTAAAGTACCCTGCATGTTCAAACATTTCCATAGCAGCGCCGCCCAACAGCTCCCACCATGGTCCTTCAATATGTCCTGGAATTTCTTCTCTCGTCACAATAACATTGGTAAAACCAATACTTTCGAACCATTCACAGATTTCATGATCCGTCATTTTTCTTCCCCCATCGCATGTTTTGACTACCATTTTCATTGTTTAATGTGCATATACACAGAAAACGCCATGAACAGCAGAATTCCTCCGAATCCAAGAACTATGACACCCCAGGCCAACCATTCAATAACGGTCAATGCGATTACCATTGGTGTCTTTCCCCTCGATAAATTCCACAGCAGTACACGCAGGGTCATCAAGTTGGACAAGTAAATCGTCAAGCTCGATAGCATTCGCAATGACCTTGCCGTCTATAACAGCGATCCATTGATCCGCATAAGCTTTACAAAGTTCATCCCAATTGTTATCGATCCAGACAATATCTTCCTCGTATGCCTTTCGGTCCCGAGCCATATTTTTCTCCTTTCGTGGCAATCGTATTATGTATATCTCGACTATTTATATCACATTTCTGCAAAATACGAAATTCGGGAAATACAAAGGGCGTTATGCTTGATGAGTCCCTGGTATTCGCCAATTGGCGGACAGAGGCACATTAAGCATAACGCCCAAACGTTACATTCTTTGTTGTGAGAAAAGGGTATAAACTCAAAACACGGAACGTACCGTCTTGTTACTGGGATGTAGATCGATCCTAGTTTCTTGACTACCATTCTCCGGGTTGGCGAATAGTATCTTTGCCATTTCTGGCATCAATCATGTGTGGATTTCTCGACACAGAGTGAGTTAGCGATACCATTCAGTCCCTGGGCAGTGATCTCTGCTGCTCGAATAGTAGAAGAACGTTAGGCACAACATACACAAGAGATGCGGTGTCGAAGACGCCGCTTTCTGCCTAAGGTTCCCCTACCATTAAAGATAGGAGCCCTTTTTTGTTTTCGGAAAGAACAAACAAGTGAACCCACGTCCACTTATGCATTTATGGTAGCAAAGATGGTATACTCGTCAAGAATATACCTGTGGATAACTCAAAAATCCCGCCAGTTGGCGAGACTTTTGAGTTATTTCTAGGCTCTAATCTAGACTCTACCTTTACACAATACTTGGAAAGGCAGTTACATAAGCAACAACTTCAGAGAAGTTCCCGATAGCATGAGCATCAACTGATGCTGAAACTATGAGTATTCCCCGCGCAGCCTCATTTTTGAGCTTTTTACACTCCCCTGCAAGACTTCCGAGAGGACCTGCCTCCCTCCAAACGCCGAGACTATAGTCCATAACGGAGAATATAAGGAGAATTTTGACAAAGACAATCAGAACTATCGTTACATATATAAGTGGTAATAGTGAAAGAAGCGGCAAGGCGGCGAGCAATATCGACGAGGCGGACACAATTGTGAGAAGTATGCTTAACCGGAACAGTTCTTTCTTCGATGAAATCATAGTCGTTGTTTGATTCGTACATAATCGTTAACTAACTGTTAATTTCACCCCTTTAGTGCTCTTTTGCGTATGTTATGTCATACATTCATGTTAATGATTATTCCAAGACCTCTATAAGCACTTTGGTAATTCCCTTGCCAACGTAGCCAAGTTGCCGCGCGCCTGCATAACTCATATCAATAACGCGGTCGCCAACATAGGGCCCTCGATCGTTAATGCGCACAACAATCTTTTTCTTGTTATCGAGATTTGTCACGCGCACCACGGTTCCAAGAGGCAATTCCTTGTGTGCAGCTGTGAGAGCATGCATGTCATACGGCTCCGTGCTTGCAGTAGGACGTCCATGGAAATATGAGCCATACCAGCTCGCAATGCCGATCTGATATTGATTGAGCGGCACAACAACAGTCCCGCCGTCAACAAACGAAATTTTGCGAAGTTCATCATACGTGCCTTGCGTGTATAAGAATGGATTCAATTGGGCAAACTGTGCAAGATTATCCGCGGCAGTTTCTATGGTGTATTCTTTGCCATAGTAAGTAAGATTGATGTTTTTAACCGTCTCAATCGAGAGAAACGACGGCACAAAAGAATGTGCCGAGAGTCCGCCTTTTATTTTCCACTCTCCCCAAAGCGGTATAAACCAAAGGATAAGGGATACCGTAAGAAACAGCGCCGCGAGCTCGATTGCAATATAGAGCGGGAGGACTTGTTTAAGGGCTATCGTCTTTTGTTTCATATATTTCCTTCATGCGTGAGCCTTAAATAAAAAAGGAAGAAAATGGAGGGTTCCCCTTTTCTTCCCAGTTAAGTATCTCACGTATTCAGTTGTAGTTCTAACTGTATCAGTTTTGGATACTTTGTCAAGGATTTTCCTGTGGAAAATCCTAAATTATCGTTATTTTAAGCCAATTTTTTCACCATCCGAAAAAAGAACAATCGTGCCTTTTTCGTAGGTGCCAAGAATTTTCGCTCCTACGCTCGTAAGACCCGCGAGAACCTCTTTGTGCGGATGTCCATACTCATTATTTTTCCCCGCTGATATCACGGAGACCATGGGAGTTACTATTTTGAGAAACTTTTCGCCCGAGGAAGTGCGTGAGCCATGGTGTCCGACCTTGAGAACATCAACATCGAGCGCTTTGTCATCGAGCACGAGTAAATATGCTTCCACGTTTTTCGGAGAATCCCCAGTAAAGAGAAATGATGTATTGCCATACGTTAATTTTGCAACAATCGACGCAATGTTCGTGTCTACATGCGGCATATCGCGGTCAGGAAACAGTATCGAGAGCACAATGTCGCGGTCGAGTACAAAACGCTGTCCGCGTCGCGCTACGATATACCGAGTGCCATGCTTCCGCGCTGCCGATAACAAAGCTTCGTATGTTCCCGACTCTTTTTTAAGCGCAGGATCGAGGAGTAACGCAACAGTGTAGTTTTTGAGAACATACGGAAGACCGCCAATATGATCCTGATCGGGGTGTGTTCCGATGACCATATCAATAGAGCGATCATAAAGCGGCATGATTTTTGAAAGTTCAGAGAGAACCGCTTTGTTTTTGCCGCCATCTATGAGAACCTGATTGCCATTTGGCGCTTCTATATAGATTGCATCACCTTGCCCAATATCGAGAAACGCTACTTTGAGAATATGGCCACGGTCTTCGAGAATAGTCGCGTACACTATTCCTGTAGTAACAGCAAATAGAAACGCCAGAACAATGAACTGTATATTTGCTTTCATCTTCTCCATGGAAACACATACTACCACAAAGCCCTTGCGCAACAGGTATCCCCGTGATATATATTCCGCAGAGTTGCGAGATTCTGCATATACGCATGAACGCTCGCAGAAATAACAACCTTCTGTGCAATTCACATTCCGTGAAACTGCAAGGAGAAAAACGTGAAGTTCACGCTCATTTTTGAAAATGGCCTCTCGCCTTTAGAAAAAGAGGCACCCGGACTGCTCACTGCCTGTCTCGGTTGGATCACTGATGCTTACAACGATGGCTGGCAAGGAACATGGAGTCTCAAATTTTGGATTGATTGCTCTTCGGATATAGCATTCACACATGGTGTCGGCGTCATTCGAAGCGGTACGCGAGTAAACGTACGTCTTGGCAATCGAGACATTGTCGATTACTTCTACACTACTCGAATCACTTCTCAACATGGCCTGTTTGTCTGTCCAAAAAATAAGCCAACAATATACTACGATATACCCGCAGCTTGGCAGTGGACGCTTAAACCGTATGTGGAAGAGTCTTTTGCGGAAGCTGTGGCCATCTGTCAACAACGCGTAAACACGGCAACAGCAGAATTTGAGGAAATCAAAGCCCAGTTCGGCAAAACTGACTCTATTGTCAAAGTATAGAATCTATAAAAACAGCCTTTGTCGCACCGCGACAAAGGCTGTTTTCTCTCCCACTACATAAGGCCCCGTTCATTAATAGCTTGACATGGTTCGGTTTCAGATTTTCGTGAGATTTGATTTTTTCGATTGAACAAATCTTGAGGCGTAGCGAGCTACGATGAAAGATTTGTGATTGAGAAAAAATCAAAGCTTTTGAACTTTTGTTCGAAATTCTTCAGGAGTTCCGTTATTTTCAATCGTAGCATCTGCACTCATACCGATTTCTTCTATATACTGCTCTGGTTCAGCCTGTTCTTCGATCAAAAATTGCTCCCTCGACACGCTTGCTTCTCCGGTTTTTTGTCCGGCAAGCCGACGATCAAATCTGTATGAAATATTCGCCGTAACATAAACCATCATACAACCACGAATTTTTCTCAGCATATCGCGGTCCGAGAGCCATCTGACTCCATCAATCACCACAATATCGGCATCAATGCGCACAAGACGCCGCTTTACTGCGCGCGCGAGCGTGCCTTCTCCAAACTCGTGATTCATGAAGATTGCCAAACGTTGCAGATTATGGCGGGTTTCCGGTATGTCCCAATCTCGGAGCGTATCCCGCAAAATATCAGAAAAACCCATTAAAACAACATGTTTACCCACGCATGTTTCCCGAAGAAACATCCCAAACGTCCCCTTCCCCGAAAGTTTTTTTCCAACAACACCGATAATAACTTTTTTCATTTTTTTCATGAATTTTCCTTTCCTTTTCGACTATACCAAACTGTCCACTTTCCACAAGAATAGTATGTTATAGAGTGTATGCGAAACCGAAAGAATGTGGTCGTCCTTGGCGGAGGCACGGGCACGGCAACCGTACTCCGAAGCCTTAAAAAATACCCTGTCAATCTTATCGCAATTCCGTCCATGGCTGATGACGGCGGTTCAACAGGGGTGCTTCGCCGCGAACTTGGTGTTTTACCAGCGGGCGATGTGCGCCAATGCCTCATTGCTCTTGCAGACGAGAAAACGAGATCGGAAAAACTTCTTGCGCATAGATTTGGAGCAGGGGCATTCGCAGGCCACAATGTGGGCAATCTCGTCTTTGCCGCGCTTGAACAGGAATACGGCAGTTTTGCAAAAGCGCTTGATCATTGCGCCACACTTTTCCATATACAAGGAACAATTCATCCCGCAACATTCACTCCCATAACGCTTGTCGCCCATTTCGAACAGGAAACAATTCGCGGAGAAAGCGCTATCCATGCAAAAAATCTTGTCGGTCTAAAAAACATGACACTTGATCCTCTCCCTCGAGTAAATCCAAAGGCGATCAAAGCGCTCCGCGCGGCCGATACAATCATTTTCGCTCCGGGAGATTGGTGCTGCAGTGTCATGCCCAACCTCCTCATTCCCGGCATAAAAAATACCATTAATGCGTCCACAGCTCTGAAAATTCAAATCTGCAATCTTATGACAACCAAAAACCACACGGATGGCTGGAGCGTACGAACATTTCGTGAAAAACTCGAAACTCTGCTCCAAGACACAGTTGACTATACCGTATGCAATTCAAAAATTCCAAAAGGCAAGGCTGCTGTGTCATACGCGGCAGCCGGCAGAGAATTCGTAAAAATTGACAATGACTTAGATACATGTTATGTTCTAGCTAACGTATTGAGCCCTATCCTTGTCAAACCCTCGAAAAAAGACTTTTTTCAACGTAATCCCGTCCGACACGACGAACACGCCTTGGCTCGCGTCCTTATAAGCCTCGTCAACAAGTCACATGATAAAGTGCATCGCTATTGATTTCGATAATACCATTGCATATCCAAAAGGAGGCAGGATGCGATTGTTCCACATACTCCGCACATACGGATTTTCTCTCAAAAATTTACGCGTTATATATGAGCGTTCAAAAAATGAAGGCGGTCTTTCCGCCGACAATCTCATTCGAATCGCAGAGGAACACACCAACACAGCGCTTGCTGTCTCACAAATAAAAAAAGATATTGATAACTGGCTCCAAAATTCCGTCACATGCTATCCGGACACTCTCGCCGCTTTTACGACATGGAAACAAGCGAATATCCCTATCATTATTGTGACTGTCGGTTCTCCCGAGTTCCAGAAAAGAAAAATTGAAATTTCAGGCGTGCCTTACGACGATATCGTCGTACTTTCGGGGATCAACAAAAAATCCGAAACCATTCTCTCGCTCGCAAAAAGATACGGATCGTGTGCATTTATCGATGATAAAGCGTCAGAACTTGACGCTGTGCGCGAAAACGGCATCGGTGATGAGGTGATTACGTTTCGTATTCGCCGCAGAAATAGTCCTTACTTTCGGCAAAAACCGGCATACAAACACACAGCGATTTCGCGTCTCGATCACCCGCTCCTTCTCGCGCATATTTCATCTTCTGCTCATAGGTAGTCCTTCACACAAAAGAACCGTGCATCATATCTTCTTTAACGTGTTCGCCCAACCGCCGACCCGCACCCATTTTTGCCATGAAAGTTTTTCTTTCGTATGGAGACGTCGGATGCTTCGTATGAGCGCCTGATACTCAACTAAATCCATGAAATAAAAGAGAAGCCATGCGATCGGAGCAAGTAAAAAAAGATTTCGATGAAATCGCGCGTTGCGATCAGTGCTAATCTGCAGGCAAATGACTCCCGTGAGGAGAAGAATAACAAACGCAAGCGGAGCAAAATCATTCGTATAAAATGTATAGGTATAGAAAGCAAGAAGCAAAATACCCTCGAAAAAGAGAAGAATTTCAGCAAACAGTGCAATAGGAAGAATGAAGAAACTTAAGTAAAAATTGTGCTGTTTTTGACTGCTGAAAAAAAGGCGGCGGTATTTGTAAAATGTAAGAAAACGGCCGAGTTTCCAACGCAAACGTTGTCGGCACAAACCTTTGAAATCTGAAGGTCCTTCCGTATACACAATCGCATTAGCGGCATATCGCACATGATATCCATGGTCCTGAAGCCGTGTTGAAAGTTCGATATCTTCCGTGATGATATCTTCGTCAAAACCGCCAAGGGCGAGAATGATCTTTTTGCGGTATGCTGCCGCGGCGCCGCCAACAATATATACGGCATTGAGAAGCGAGTCTGCACGTTTGAAATAGAAACCATATACATACTCAAGTTGTTGAACAAGCCCGATAGGTTTTGAGCGGTTGCCAATGGAGACATTTCCTGCAACAGACGCAATACGAGAGTCGGTGAAATGTTGCACCATATTCTTAATCGCATGCTGATCCATCACGCTATCTGCATCGATGGTGATGATGATGTCGCCGCGCGCCATTGCAAGACCCCTGTTCAGCGCACGAGCCTTGCCGCCGTTTGAAATACGCACATAACGGATCAAGGCGCGAGGACTTCGGTATTTTTTTCGATAGCGCGTAATGAATTGAGTAACCACATCATGCGTGTGGTCAGTAGAGCCATCATTGATGACAATAATCTCAAGGTATGGGTAGCGCGTCTTAAGCACTGATGTAATTGTTGCCCGAATGCCGACTTCCTCATTCCATGCGGGAATAAGCACCGACACTCGTGGAGTATAGATGGCTCCACGCTTTCGCGATCGCAGTGATTCTACAACCGGATACCAAGGCGCGATAAGGAGATGAAAAATATATTTTATAATAATTGGCGCAAACAAAAAAAGAATGACAAGGCGGAAGCGCATAAAATCATCAAGGGGAGTATATTCTTTGGTGACGGCAAAATAGAATACCAAAGCCGTAATGATATACAGAGAAACGAAGAATATAACAGTTGATGCTATGTGTTTAAAGTGTGTGGACACAGAAATAATGTAAAATCATGTGTACGTTTTGTAATCAAGTTCTATATTTCCAAAGCAAAGGGGCGTTCATGTGAACGCCCCATAGTTACTTTTGCAACCGGTGGCGAATTGTTTCCAAACGCGAGCAGAATTCGCGCTCGGTGAGGACTGTTTCCGATTTCCTTGATTTGCCGATTACATGAGCGAGCTTGCTTTGACCTGTTGCAAGCAACGCTCGCCGGAAGGAAAAGTTCTCTGCGAGCGCGTCGCGTCGTACGCCCTGTTGAGAAGTTGTTGATACTCTTCACCGTGACGGTCGTATTCCTCGCCTTTCCACCAAAGTTTCTGAACCCGCCTCCACGTTTTGTTTCTTTTTTGTCCTCGGCGTTTTGCTGCAATTCCGACGAGCTTACAAACCTCTATTTGTATATGGAGCTTGTCATATTTGAACGCTTGAAGAAGCCCTTCCATCGAGGCACACGAAACGCCATCAAACATAAAAGGATGCGGCGAAAAGTTGCTAAGAGCAGATGCAGGATATCCTGCCTTTGAACCAATATCCACTCGACACCTCCGTTTTTATGTTGAAGACTGGAATGCAAGACCGGGAGCATTGTGGCATATTATGCGATATTTGTCAACTCTTCGTCCCTACCTTTTACCCATTTCCAAAAAATTACAAAACCTATTTGTTATAACAAAGAAAACCCTGCAAGCGCGCGTTGCTTGCAGGGTTAATCAAATTCTCGGCTGATACATGGGTGTTTCTCACTGGCATCAGAAATTTTTTCAATTCGGTTTTTTGATTTCTTCCATGAGCTTATCGAGCTCAACATCCCATGCAATGTTTCTCGCGTCGGGAAGCACATCGCTTTGCTCATGAGAAGTAATGTCAACTGCTTCATCATGGAGATTTTTATTTTCTCGAAATGGAAACGATACTTCTCGTGCAATGACAAGCTGAGTTCGCGTGTCTTCACAAATCAGAGTGACATCACCGGCCATCTGAACATAAATTGTCTCACCGATGGTGATGACACTTCCGGTAGCGCGGGCATTATCGAGCATGACGGTAAAACCTTCCTGGCGCAGTTCTTCTTCGCGTTTTCTGGAATTCTCGCTGAGCCGGTCTATTTTCCAACTGCTCAGCAAGTATCCAAAAAGAAGCATGATTGTGGGTACCATATCTGTTGTTCCTCCGACTCTGTTATAAAAACAACGTAAGGGTTCACACACCGTATTGGATACTATCACGAACATTACGATATGTCAACGCACCGCTGTCCAGAGCACAGCGTAGAATCGCTTCGCCCTCGCAATGATGAGGTTTGCCGTTGCAGAAAGAGGGTATAAGCAGTTACCGCTACGTCGTTTGATGAGAGAAAATCAGTAGACCTCTTCGGAAAGTCATTTCGTTACGAAATTTTTGTTTTTCGAGTGAGACAAGAAATGCAAGTAAAATGATTCGACGGCGTACTGGTTGTACGGCGAGAATCATTTTACGAAGCATGACACAGTCGCAGCCGAAAAACAAAAATTGTAGTAGAAAGGACTTTCCGAAGAAAAGGCCCAGACTCTATTTGAAGGAGAATATATGGCATATGAACGTCAGGCAAAGGCGCGTTCACAACCGCAGCAGCATGTGGACTCGGCTGGAGCGCTCTGGATCGAGGCGAACGGCAAAGAATTGTATGAGAAATACGGGGGTGAGTGGGTGGCAGCCGACAGTTCGGGGCTTGTTGCACACGATAAAAGTATTGATGAGCTCATGAAAAAAGTTTCTGCTGCGGGTAAACAAGCAGCGGATGTTGCTGTTCGGTTTCTCTTTATCCGTTCACATGTTTAATATCGAAGCCGCTTGCACGATTGCGTGCGAGCGGCTTTAGCTTATAGCTTACTTTGGGGCTGACTCCGGAGCAGTATCGGGGGATGCAAGCATCTCAGTGATAGCATCAAAAATTTGGTCACCGATCACCGGACTGACAGAGACACGTGTATGATAACGATATCGCCCAGAGTGAAAATCTTCAGAGGTAAGGATATACCCAATGCCTCCGTTGGTAAGTCCGAAGGTGAATTTGTATTGTTGAAGCACATTTTTTTTGAGTGCAAGCGCAATATTCGGGAATACTTCACCGGAGTAGGTCAAAATTCCACCATCACCAATAATCACATAATTTACCTCAACAACCATCGTGCCATCCGGCTGCCGCTCATCTCTCATAAGGCCCCATCGCATTGCTTTGATGAATTGCTTGTTTTTTAGCGGCGTCCGAATCAATGCCGTTTTGAAGAAGAGAGAGTCGCTCGTACTTATCTTTGCACTCTGGGTTGCTTCAAGAGTAGCCCGGCCGATCATGGTGCCGAGCTCTTTCGCGCGACCCCATCTATTTCTTATATTTCCGGATTGTTGCGGGTGGACAGCTCCAATTGCACCGTTTACATACAGCACCTCGCCGCCCGTTTCTTTTTCAATGTAGTCATACGTATACTGCAAAAGGTCGGCAGTGATATAACTCGAGTATAAAAGATTGGGATGCACCGCAAAATTTACGAGGAATAGAGACCTGTTCTCCAATCGCACATGCATGACCGAGAGCATGTCATCGATTTCGGCACCAGCTCGAATTCTTGCAACACCCTCGAGGCGAGTCTCGCCAAAAGCGATTACTGCCGGCTCCTTCTTCTCATCTGCTTCCTTCACACATGCGGCAATTTGATTTTTGACAAAATGCACATACTCTTCTTCTCTGCCGGAGAAGAGGGGCAGACCAAAAAGGTTGAATCCCCAAAGTCCCATAACATCCGGTGCAGAGTGCGTATGTGTTGTGTGGACAAGAAGCTTCCCGTGAAAGAATCCTGAAACCCTCTTCTCTATTTCTTGTATATCACTCGGCAGAAATCCAAGAAGATCGGTGCTTACGATGCCAACCGATACATTATTTTTCCCCCGAATCACCAAGCATTTTGCGAAGAGTTCGTCGTGAATTAACCAGCCGGTGCGTGACGGGAAAAAACCCGCCAGCCACACTCCGCCTTTAGAGAGGTCAGGAGTGATGCTCCGTTTTGCAAATCCAACCGAAAAAACAGGCTTCTCCTCAAAGAAAGAGATTGGTTGGCGAAACTGATTTGAAGGCACATGTAACTCCGGCGATGACTTCAACATTAAAGTCGCAGCTACTCCGCAACCGGACAGAAACACAACATACATGAGTAAAACGCCAAGCAGGAAAGATCGCGATACCGTTTTCAAAGAACCTCCTTTTTCACAAGAAATCGCTGAAAGACCGCCTTCATTTATTGCATGCTGAAACTTCTTTGTCAAAAAAAGATACAGTTTCCTCTATCAAAAAATTGTTGTTATACAAGATGTCCATCGAACAACACTATGTCATCAAAACCATTTGCCGTCGTTATTCTTGCCGCAGGCAAAGGAAAACGTATGGGTATCAAAGAACAGAAAGCATGCATACCGGTCGGCGGCAAACCGATGATTGTTCATGTGCTCTCTGCCGCCTTCGCGCTTCGCCCCGCAACAACCATTGTCGTGGTGGGACACGACGCAGACACGCTGCGTGATGCGGTACGTTCACATATCAAAGATACTCTCCAATTCGTGCATCAAAAAGAGCAGCTTGGGACAGGGCACGCACTTCTTACAGCGCATCCTCTACTTTCAAAATTTTATGGTGACATACTTGTGCTTTACGCAGATATACCGCTCATCGGAACAAACACACTAAAGAATCTTTTGAGCACTCACCAAAGAAAAAACGCTATCGTTACCATTCTTACCGCGCATCTCCATGATCCGCACGGATATGGACGCATTAAACGAGACGCACAAGGATATGTCTCAAGTATTGTCGAGGAAAAAGATGCAACGGAAGCGGAGAAAAAGATTCGCGAGATCAACTCTGGTATTTACTGTTTTCGCGCAAATAAACTTTGGGAAGCTCTGCCACTCATCACGAATAATAATGCGCAGCGTGAGTATTATCTTACTGATGTCATCCCGCTTCTCGCCGAGAATGGAGAAAAAATTCACTCTGTCGCATCACGCAACAGCCGTGAACTTTTGGGTATTAACACAAACGAACAGCTTGAAGAAGCACGAAAAATTCTGAGTGATAAATATCGAATGAGCCCATTTGATGAAAGCAGCAAATACGATATAGTGAGAGTATGAAAAAATACGAAGAAAAGAAATTTACTATCGGCACGCTCACGGGCTTGTCGGAAAGACAGATCGCCGAGCACCTCAAGCTTTATGCAGGATACGTGAAACATGTAAACCTCATTGCGGAAAATGTGGAAGAACTTTCTTCCAATTCGGAAAAAAATGCCTATCTCATATCGGAACTTCGCAGACGTTTTGCGTTTGAATTCGACGGCATGCGCATGCACGAATTCTATTTTGAAAGTTTTGAGGAAGGCAAGCGAGAACATGAGAGCGGGAGCACGCTCGGCGCTGCGATCGCGGAACAATTCGGCTCATTTGACAACTGGCTGACCCAGTTCAAAACAGTCGCTCTAAGCCGAGGCATCGGTTGGACTGTCCTTAGCCGTGATCCGCGAAGCGGCAGTCTCATCAATCACTACGCAGGGGATCATGAGCTTGGACACCTTGCCGGACTCGATATCATCATCGCGCTCGACATGTGGGAACATGCATACATGATAGACTACACTCCCGGAGAAAAAAAACAGTACGTCGAAGCATTCTTGAGCAACCTCAACTGGAGGGTTCCAGAAGGGCGATTCAACAGAGAAACATAGGCGTTTCACACAACGAAAAAGCTCGACACAAATATGTCGAGCTTTTTCGTTGTGTCTACGTGTATCTACTTTGGTTTCACATCGTGCCCCCCAAACATATAGCGTAGTGCACTCACCACTTGACCGGTGTAACTTGGGTTCGTCTGCGATGCGACACGAAAATCAAAAGCTGCTTTGATCACCGGGGCAGGAACAGAAAATTCCTCCGCCGTCTGCACACTCCATTCTCCTTCTCCGCTGTGTGACACCGAACCGGTGCAACAAGTCTTTGCATTGAGATCATCGCCAAATCTTTTATAAGCATCGGAAAGCCAACCAACAAGACGCGATTCGATAACTGAACCGTGATTGTAGAGATCGGCAATTTCATAGAGTTCAACGGCAAACGGAGCTTTCCGCATGATTGCAAATCCTTCGCCGATCGCTTGCATCATGCCATACTCTATTCCGTTATGAATCATTTTAACAAAATGTCCGGCGCCGGAGGACCCAACATACCGATATCCATCCGGAAGCGCGATATCTTTGAAAAGCGCTTCGCATGATTCAAACTGTTTTCTCTCTCCGCTGATCATGAGACACGCTCCCTCGCGCGCGCCATGTGGACCGCCCGAAACGCCAACATCTATATACGCAATCCCCTTTTGTTTGCAAAGTTCATATCTGCGCATTGAATCTTTGTAAAAAGAATTTCCTCCATCAAGTATCGTGTCGCCTTCTGCGAGCATCGAGAGTAGCGACGATACAATCTTGTCAACGGCACTATGCGGAACCATGAGCCAGATTACTTTGGGTGAAGAAATTTTTTGCACGAGTTCTTCGAGTGTATATACTCCTTCCGCCCCCATACGCGCTGCTGCGAGAACAGCCTCGCGCGAAGCATCATGCGCCACAATTGCGTGACCGTGTTTGATCAGCCGCTCGATCATTCCGCACCCCATTTTCCCTAAACCTACATATCCAAGAGTCATATAAAGATACTATTCGTAATCCTTTAACAATATCACGATTGATATATACTGAAAAAAGACTCTATCGTAACTATCCAGAATTTCCCATCAAACACATAGGCGAGATTACCCATGCGTGTCATTGCGAGGGCGAAGCCCGAAGCAATCTAGGATTCTGCCATATACTCTGGATTGCTTCGGGCTTCGCCCTCGCAATGACGGAGCTATACATGTCTACGGGGAAATTCTGGATAGTTACACCCTATCATAATCATCAAGAAAGGGATCGCGTATGCGAAAAATTTTGACGCTACTTGGATTGTTCGCGATCGCTCTCACATCAACCGCTTTTGCCCATCATGAAGGTGTCTATGTTGTGGGAGAAATCAAAGATGTTACCGGGGTCGGTGGATGTGTGCTCAAAGAGGATATTCTTGCCATTTTCGATAAACTCCCGGATACCAAAGCGCTCGCTCTCGAATTTGAACGACTGCACGGGAAAAAGAAGTGCTCACTTTTTGACGGCACCGCGCAAATTCTTGGCCAGATACAAAACGACATCCTCGACCAAAACGGCATGCCGTGGAGAATTATCCACATTCAATCTATTGTAGAATCTACCCTATTTGAGGCATATCTAATCACTTGGGGAGTAGAAAATATCGTTATCAAAAAGTAACTTCTGCGGCAAATAGAGAACGCCCCGCTCAATGAGAGTGGGGCGTTTCTTTTTGAAATCGCACAATCAAAAATGCATACACACCGTACAACACCGCCACACCCCACACAGGAAAAAGAGGTGTAGAAAACACCGCAAATGGAGTACGCGAAAAATGATGAACGAAAAAAAGTATGTACGAAAGCAATGCAGTGCCGGCCCATGCAAATGGCAGTGCAAGCGCCGATGACACGAATGCAGTCGCCGCAGTGAGAAAACCAAAAAACATAGAGATCGGAATCACCGGCAGAACGAGCACGTTCACCACAACGCTGATCAGAGAAAATTCTCCCATGATGTAGACGAGCACCGGCAGAACAAAGAGTTGCGTCGAAATCGTTGCCGTTACATTCTCACGCATAGAAAGTGCCTTCGGCACGAAGCAAAATACTTTTTCAAATATTGGTGCAACAATGATAAGCGAGAGCGTCGCCAAAAAAGAGAGCTGAAAGGATGTATCAAATACTAAAATCCGCGGATTGACAAACACCATCGCTCCCGCGGCAAGCAAAAGCGCCCGGACAATATCATAGCGGCGTCCGGTTACCCGCGCGAGAAGCACGAACAATGCCATGATACTCGCACGGACAACAGCAGCATGCCCTCCAGTCATCATGGCAAAAAGAATGATGGCGCCGCCGCCGGCAAAAAGCGCAATCCGCCGCGATGCAAAAGCGAACAGCCGCATGACCGCTTCTGCCACAATCGCGATATTGTATCCTGACAGCACGATAATATGGATAAGTCCCACGCGGCGAAAGTCTTCCTCAAGATCGCGGGGAAACGCTTCGTCAGTACCGAGAATAAGACCTCCCATGAGAGCAGCATGCGGCGCGGGCATAAGGCGATGCACGTTTGCAAGGAAACGCCCTTTCACAAAATACAGAAAGGTTTTTACAGGATTTCCATGTCCGTAACCAACTATTTCAATGCGCGGGAACGCGGACGTGAAATAGATGCCATCTTTGCGCAAATACGCACGATAATTGAATTCTCGTCCGCTGTTCGTCATAAAATTTTCCGGGTAGTTCAATTTTCCGGAAAGTAACAGTTCGTCGCCATACTCGTATCGCGGAAAAAGATCGGTCGAAAGCAATACTTTCGGACGCAAAAGCTTCCCCTTCTCATCTTCGAGACGCACCGTGAGTCGCAGACTATTTTCCTTTTCTATTGGCTCGTCCACGATGAGCGCCCGTCGATCAGTAATCTCCCCCGCGGAAAGCTGTTCTTCTCCTCTTTCTCCAAACATATCAAGAACATCAAATCGCAGAACACCAATGCCTGCCGCGAAAAGAAATAGTGGAATCGCAACAAGGAGCGCCTTCTCTCGAGATAAAAACAGCGCGCTCGAAAAAGCGAGCACAAGAATCAAAAAGCCGCCCGCAAAACCAAAATCAAAAAAAGAGCGGAATGCTGTTCCGCCCATAAATCCCGCAAATGCAACGAAAAAAGCGGACCCTCGCATGGTGGTGCCAAAATCATATCATAAAGCCAAAAAAGGAACTCGAGTAACTACTCACACATCTTCGGAAAATCCCCCACGGTCCTCCTTTCATAAAGGGGGAAGCCGAACGCAACTCCCTCCTTTTTGAAAGGAGGGCCGGGGTGGATTTTGGGAGTGTGAGCAGATACAACGAGTGGTATCTACTCACAAGACTGAGTAGAATGTCATTCCCGCGAAGGCGGGAATCCAGTGCAAACAAAGAGTATTTTCTGGATCCCCGCTTTCGCGGGGATGACACAACAGAGGAATGGGTTATAAAAACATGTTGAATATAAACGTTTACTCAGTCTTGTGAGCAGATACAACGAGTGAGCTTGCAATTGTCGCACTATTGTGCTATTGTGCAGTTGGATGCTTCGTCCTTCAATGTACTCTCCTTCAACAAGGAAAAAACAGATGCAACCCATGCGTATGCGAAAGAGTTTTGCGGTTTTAACGGTAGCGCTTGTTTCTTTGATAATTTTCTTTCAGCCTTCTATAACGTCAAGCGCCGAGAGAAATGTCGAGAAAAAAATCGAGCTGTTGGAAAAGAACGCTCTCTTTATCGAACAACTTTTTCTTGCCCTTCAGGAAGACTACGCAGATCTTCGAAAAAAGATTGTAGGTGTTGTGCAGCAAGAGGTCGTGGTCATCCTCGACTCTATGCTGCAATTGACCTTCATGCAGGTAACACTGGCCGTAAATACAGCCCGCGAGCTTGCGCGGGGCAATCCCGAACAATTAACTGACCAAAATGTGGTAAACGCAGTGCAGGAATTTATACATGCAAATGAGATGCTGTTAGCACATCATCAATTTCTCAACGAAGTTACTGATACGCTTTCCGAAAATCATCCTCCCGCCCAATCAGAACCAGAAAAAGGAATCGTGGGGCCGATTTAACAATACACAGAAAAAGGCCGGAGCATTTGCTCTCGGCCTTTTTTCTATTGACTGTCTTGACACTTCTCGCACAGACAGCCGCGCGGCTTGATATATTCATCCCAGTATTCTTTGCCATAGTCATAGTTAAGCTCCTCCCCGACTTTGATTTTTCTACAGGCAAACACAAAGATTCTGCCGCGGCGTATATCCACTTCGCAATTTGGTCGGCATGCATGATTGATATAGCGCGCCACATTTTTTCTGTTTGTTCCATCAACAGCACGACGATTACTGATGTCAAAAAGATACCTGCCCCCCTTGTCATCAGCCTTCTCCCGTGAAAGCAATTTCCCGGTGTACTCAATGACAAAATCGCCTCGTTTGAGGGGGCTCTGCGTAAATAATCCAAGACCAGTTTTGGATTTCCGCACTCTTAAATTTCGTTGTATTTTTGCGTAATTCATAAGACTTGTTCTCAAATAGGATTTCTAGATGAAATGTGCAAATTTCGAGCGAGACGAAACGAAAAAACCAGAGGATAGCTCTGCTATTTCGAGGCTTTTTCGTAAAGTCGTAGCCGAAATATGCGCATTTCATCAGAAAGGTTATTTGAGAATGGGTCTATAGTCAAAAACCTTCCCCGAGAAGCGTGTGCTTCTCGGGGACTTTGTATCAGTTCAAGCTTGGATCATACGGCGAAATCGAACCAAAATCCTCGCCATCCTCATCAACAATAACGAGGCCCGAAAAAGAAGCGCGGAAGCGTTCTTCTTGCTCATGTGTCCGATAATATATCTCCCATGCATTTCCAATAAGAACACATGGGTACTTCCAGAGATCGTGCTCGGCCATCAGATTCGCCGCTAATGCGCTCTGTAGAGCGGTTATGCGTGTCCCAATGGGATAAATTTCATCGAGAACAGCTTGAGGAATATCCCCCTCGTCATCTGGAATCTGCTTCTCGCCATCTTCTGACAGCAAGCCATGGGTAGTAAGGACTTTGTCCACTTCGTGACCAAGTTCAACAATACGTGTGTATATTTTTCGAAGCCGCATCGGAGCAACAATCCCAGGAAGCGTTGTTTCAAACCTGCCAATAAGATATTCCTGAAATTGCGGAGCGATAACCGCATCATCTGAAATATGGGCAATCTCTCTGTCTATCCAATCACACATTTTCTCTTCTCCCATCTCATATGCGAGAAAAAGATGCTCTGTAAAAAATATGTTGCTAATCCGCGGTAAAGTCTATCACGACTTATCGTGCATGTCAATATGTCGCAAACTTTCCCCTGCATCCATCGCTTCATTCGCGAGCGCATCAGCTTCTTTGTTTTTCTCCCGCCGAATATGCTTGATCTTAAGGAGCAGAAAATCCTCCGCGCGCATTTTCTGAATTTTCATATACTTTTCGCGCAAATCCG
The DNA here is from genome assembly GCA_007376725.1 of Parcubacteria group bacterium Greene1014_15. Taxonomy (GTDB): domain Bacteria; phylum Patescibacteriota; class Minisyncoccia; order Phycocordibacterales; family VMGT01; genus VMGT01. The sequence continues at coordinate 40,828 of VMGT01000016.1, forward strand.
GATTTTTAACTCTATAGATACCATTGAGCTGCCGCACAATAAGCTCACTGTCCATGCGCAGCTCAATGTCCATAGACCGAAGTTTCTCGCCAAATTGTCGCTTGAGAGCTTCAAGACCCAAAACAACCGCTTCGTATTCAGCCCAGTTATTCGTCCGCTTCCCCAAAAATTTTGCTATTTTCTTGACCACCTTCCCTTCTCCATCTTCGATATAGACACCAGCTCCTGCAGGCCCTGGGTTTCCACGCGAGCCGCCATCTGAATACATAATTATTTTCATAGTGGAAGTAGTATACCATTGCAAATAAAAAACACCCCGCCAGCTGGCGAGGTGTTTTTTGTTATGCACTACTACACCGCTCGCTCTTTACCCTCTTTTTTCTGTGCTGCGCTTGATCCCTGCATATCAGTATTGTGGCGTAGTTTTGCTGCCGCCTCTTCCTCACTCAATTCACTGCCAAGCTGCCGTTCAAGATCAGCGACAGCCTCTTGCGATTTTGCACTCATCGAGGCGTCCATAGGAGGCTCCGTATCAATAATCGGCTCCCCTTCAGACATTTGCCCCTCCTCAATTGGCGCTTCCTCTACTTTTTTTTGTTTCCAAAAAAACCGCCTTCTCTTCCAAAAATTCCCATAATATTAAAATTAAGCTGACAATAACTGCTTGCTTACAAGCCGAGCAGCCATGGTTATATTTTCTCATACTCACAAATATAGGCAACCTCAAGATCTAGAACATATCCACAATCCGCAGCCGCAGTTCAGTCTTTCCACCAAAAACTGACTTTTCCATATG
>VMGT01000017.1 GCA_007376725.1 Parcubacteria group bacterium Greene1014_15
ACTGGATAGTCATTGCCTCCCGGAAATAAAGCATCTCCAATAAAGAGCATATCTTCTTTGGCAATTCCAAGAAATTCTTCAATCTTGCGAATGCCGTACGCTTTATCGATCCCCTTTCTCGTTACATCAATCGACGTCATTCCCCCGACGCGAATTTCAAATTCAGGAATTTTTTTCTCGAGTATGCTCTTCATAGCAAGTCTCTTTGCCGCATCGGGATCCCACGAACGCTTCACCTCGACCGGCGCCTTCTGTCCGGCAGCAGAATACGTGATTTGACTCTCTCTGTCCTCAAGCACGTCACCATACAAATGCACAGGCTGCGGTATACCACTGTGTTTCATCGTGTGTGCAAATGCATGCACAATTTTTCTCTTTTCCTTCGATGAAAACTGTTCCTGATACACATTCATCCAGTTCCCGTTTTCGTACCGATAAAAACTTGTTGCGCACGTCGGAAAAAGATAGAGCGACGCAAGATTACCATGCGAAGTTTCAAGAGCATCAAGAAACTCCGCCCGAAACTGCTCGAATCTGCCACCAGAGATGACAGCAACCTTCTTCGCTTCAAGCAATCGGCCAAATAATTCCATCATTTCTTTGTCCATGACTGATTTGCTCTCCGCAAGCGTGCCATCGAGATCGAATAAAATGAGTTTTTTGTTGTGCATACACTATAGGTAACCGTTCTGCACGGCGCCGTGTTACAATGGTATATTCGAGCGTTTTTCTTATGCTCAATTTAGAGAAGATTCGACAAACAGTTGCAAGCGCAAAGGGAAAAGGGGTAGTCGGCGTCACCTGTGGCGCTTTTGATCTCTGTCACTATGGACATATTCTCGTTTTTCAAGAATGTAAAGAAGTGTGCGATCACCTCATCGTCGCTCTTCAATCCGACCCTTCTCTCGACCGTGCCTACAAAAACAAGCCGGTACAAACAATTACCGAACGGGAAGGCCTCTTACGAGCTATCAAATACATTGACGATATTGTCCTTTACGATACCGAGGCGGACTTGTATAAGCTTCTGCAGCTTCTCTCCCCTGACATCCGCATCATCGGGGCCGATTGGTATCAGAAAAAATATACCGGCTGGGATTTGCCGATTAAGATGCATTTCAACAAGCGCGACCATAGCTATTCAACATCAGAACTGCGTAAGCGCATACACGCGGCAGAACAAGAAAAAATGACAAGCTGAATCCCCCACGCATGTGGGGGATTCTATTAAATACTGTCCTTATGTTCTGAAAAGAAAATGTTTTTGGCTGGAATCGCTAGTCGTTTCTTGATGTAGTTTTTCATTCTGGTCTCGTTGATAAAACACATGGTCTTTCCATCATCAAAAAGTTCCCATCTGTTTACTTCGCGCAGAACATCCATCTTGCTTATAACAACGTGCGTCACGCCATTGATGGCGATTGCCTTGCGCAGCAAATCCATATTGAGCCAATTACACTGGCGCGGACGGTCTGTCGTTGATCCATATTCATCGCCGATCTCGCGGATTTTTGGAAAAATAGGATCATCCGGTTCAAATTTCTTCTCGCCAGCGTATGTTTCGTAAATTTTCGCGACACCCCAGACATTCCGCACGCTCTGCCATGGAATTCCGTTCATGAGTGCGCTCCCGCTTGTACAGTGGCTTGAGGTTACATAAGGATAGTCCCCCCAGTCAATATCGAGACCAAACCCTTGCGCCCCTTCGCAAAGAACATGAACATCCCCGTTCCTATGCAATATCTCGTACATATCAACAAGAAATGGCGCGAGCTCCGACACTTCAAACGCCCGCTTGCCGACGCGCGCATATTTGTCACGATATGCGGGACCATTCCCTCTCTTCGTCGTGCCCGTGACACCTTTCGGATCGTCTTCGCCTATGTGATGTGGCTGTATTATGTGTGTGTTCCATGCAATAAAAATCTTGCCGGAAGTAGAAATACCGCCCTTCTCCAGTTCTTCTATCTCCGCAAAAAACCTCTCTGGATCAAGAACACATCCCGAACCAATCACCGACGGGATCCCGAAAAAGACCCCTGCCGGAATGTGGTGCATGATAAATTTCTTGCCTTCGTGATAGATCGTATGCCCTGCATTGCATCCGCCGTTATAGCGGAGTACGTGTGTATATTTCCCTTTTTTGCACAAATGGTGGGCAACTTTCCCTTTGGCGCAATCGCCATACTGCAGATCAACAATAATATCTGCGCGTATCATGAGACCTCCTTTTGTATGTTCTTTTCACATATCCTCAAGGATTATACATGAGATTTCGATATATCTATATTTTTTCTTTTTTGAGTTCTGTTAATCGTTTCTTAATGATTGCATTAATCTCTTCGCTTTGAAGCTGCTGTTTTGTTTTTTCCTTTTTGTGCTGTAGCCCCACAAAGTCAGATTGTTTGAGACTTTTAATAAAGCTCGAGAGCAGTTTCGAACATTCGACAACAAGACTGTTTAAATATTTAAATGTTTCAATATTTAAATATCCGATATCACACGCTGCATATAATTGGGCACGAACTTCTCCCGCAGAACCCTTAGCGATATAAAGATAATTGAGAAATTCAGCCCGTGTTCCTCTTTCAAAACCTTCTGCGATATTACTCATAACAGAAATAGCCGCACGCTGAATTTGATTCTTGAAGCCAGAGTCCTTGCACTCGAGCAGTGCACTGTACACTTCCTTCGTTAATAATCGTGCCTTCTTCCAGCATATCAAGTCTTCAAATGTTTGTATGGTTGCCATTTTTATACTTTCAAATGTTGAAATTTTGAGCTTCCTCCTCTGTTTCTCCTTCAATATCTTTTTTGATTTCTTCAAATTCGTTTTCAATCTCGCGCAATCTGCCTTTACTCTCTTTGATGAGAACTGCCGCATCTTTTACTTTTTTGAGTCCTTCTTCGACATCCACTTCTTTCTGCATCTCAAACCATTCGGCAATTGCCGAGAGTTTTTCCAAATTTTTGCTTAAATCAACTTTGTTTTTTTCTGCCATATAATTTACGTTATTTCTTTAATTATTGAAACTATCTCCCCATCCGCTATTTTCACATTCAGTATATCTCCCCTGTGCGCCTCTTTCACTGATCTTACTATTTTACCCCCGGTCATCGCCAAACTATACCCCAGCCGCAATTGCCGTTCCGGATTGCTGTTTACAATAATACGCTCAATATTCTCGAGCTGTCGTAGAAATGTCTCCAGTGCTTGTCCATATGCCCGTAGAAAAAGTGCCTGTCCATTTTTAATTCGGTCACGCGAATGGGCAAGTTCCGCAGATATACGCACACATGCGCGAAATACTGTTTGTTCCGCCTCGGTATATTTCTTCAAAATGCCTCGCAAAACATTCCCCGCCACGGCAAACAGAGAGACAAACTCCCTCTTTGCATCGACAACCACGGAACTATATGTAGTAAAAATGCTCCGCTGCGCTTGGTCAACAACGTGCTCCGCGTCAATCCAGGACCTGTTCAAAAGAGCGGCACAGAGAGACGGGGTTGATTCAGCCGCATCCGCCACGAGAGCGGCAAGTGGCACGTCTTGGTGATGACCCACTCCTGCAATGACAGGTACAGGAAACCGAACGATCTCACGCACAAGCGCCTCGTTATCATATCCCGCCAAAGACTGCATGGAACCACCACCGCGAATAAGGACGAGAACATCAATATCTTCTTTTCGCATCGCCCGCACTGAAAGCGTGAGATCTCTGCCGGATTCTGGTCCTTCGACTCGCGTATCTAAAATTTTTACCTTAAAACCTGATTTTCGCAAATTGTTGCTGAAGTCATGTATCACCGCGCCTCGAACAGACGTAACAACACCGATCTTTCTCGGAAATTTCGGGATTGCGCGTTTACGCGCAGCCGCAAACAAACCTTCTTTTTCAAGTTTTTTACGCAGTACCTCATACGCTTTTTTAAGAGCGCCCTCTCCAACAAGCTCGGCAGTTTTTGCTATAAACGAAAGCTTGCCAAACGGCCCATAAAAATTCGGCTTCCCGCGCACGAGCACTTCCATACCAACCTCAAGCTGCACACCGCAGAGCTCATAATCCCTGCGCCACAATGTGCACGGCAAAATATGGCCATTCTCTTTATCTTTCAGCGTAAAATATGCATGGCCGCTTGCCGCCAATTTATATTCGCTCACTTCGCCAATAACTTCGCCATGCAAATGTGCGAGATTCTCGTTAAGAAGTTCTATATATTCCCCGACCGAATAAGGTTTTAAAGTTGTTGTATGTGTCTCCATTAAGCTTCCATCTTCTCACAAAAGTGCAAAAACTCCCACGTATCAGTATCGTGACAAAATCCTAAACACATGCTATTGTCGTCCAAGATTCAGCACATATAACAGAGGAAACTCGAGCATGGGCGCTTTTTCTCTCGAAAGTTTAAAAGGTATAGTTGCCAATGGATATCTCATTTTTACCGACGCCGTGGAAACAGGGGAACAAATCAATGGTTGCAATTTCATAACAAGTACCACCAGAGAAGGCGTGGATTGCGCACTCCTTAATGCAGGCTTTCAATTCATCATCGAGGCAAGCGATTCGGCACGAGAAATGTACTGGATGCAGCGACATGCAGGAGAAAACCTTCGGTATCATCCGATACATGAAAAACCTGCGCGCATATTTGAGGCGGCACCTGATAACGGTCTTAAAACACAAATTGACTTTTTCTGCCATCAAAACCACGATGCCGCCTATGATGTCGTACGTGAGCTTCTTGAACTCGGATACAAAGTGATGGTATGTAATCCAAAGCATCGAGCAACAGAAGCGTGGTACCTACTTGAACCTGGCGAAAATGGCATTCCTGCTATCCGACAAATCAAATGAACCCCCAAGGACCCCTCTCCGTAGGGGTCCTCTTTGTTGCATATTCCGGGGTGACGTCGTCGAGGATGTTAGAACTGTGTTTGAGCAGAAAAATAATCAACAATATATATTCCTGTGTTTTACCCCACTCCTGAATTCACTATAATCTTAGAGCCTATCTCCTATCTAATGCCTAGACGAAATGACCAAAATTGGTTGCGAAAATTGCGTATTTTGAGGAAGCATATCGAGATACGTTGACGAAAAAGACGCGATTTGCAGCAGAATTTTGGTCATTTCGATAGGCAAGCCATATTTTGCTTCATATTTTGCGGTTAGATAGGAGATAGGCTCTTAGATTAATCCTTAACATGAATTTCAATTTCCCTTGTTAATCGCTCCCTAAAATCTTTAAGAAGAGGATGATAACTTACTGGCAAAAAAATTTTTAATTCTTTCTCCCAACCATTTTGCAAAACCTCGATTATTCTATTTTTTAAATCCCCCATATCCTGCGGTATATAAACAACGAGACGACGATTTCTAAGAATAAAATACAAATCAAAAAAATCTCTCGGTTTTGCTCTAGCTAAAAGAGCTTGAACTTTCTCGCGAACCAGCAAACTTTCGTCCAAAAAAACGATGACGTAGGGGGCAACGAAATCATTTTCTACTAATTCCGTGTTATTTTTTAATCCTTCTTTGCTGCGAAGAGAAATTTGTATGCTTATTTCAGAATCAAACTCTAACAATTTTAATATTATTGTGGCATAATATCCGCCACTTGTTTCTCCACCCGTCTCTGGATTAAGTTTTTTTTGAATATTAATCCCCTCTTTATCAAGATCAACTAAAACCGAATCAACGAGGCTGTTAATTTGTTCAATAGAAAAATCATAGCCAGAAAAGTCTAGGTCCTCTGAAAATCTGGGGCTATTGAAAACTATTCTTAAAGCCGTGCCTCCTTTGAATAACAATCGTTCTGATTCTTTCTTTCTGTATAAATAGGATAAGAATAAATGCTGGCAATATTCTCTTGCTATATTTTGTTCGGAGGTTTGATATTTCGTACTTAATTCAGTGATAAATTGCCGAGTAATCATAAATTGGTTTCTTTCAATAAACGAATTAATGCCCCATCCTTTCTAATGAACCTCATAAAATACGCAACATACACCCCTACTTTTTGTTTATCTATTTTACTTAAATCAATCCTCTCATTTAACTGACCATTCTTCAAAGAAAGTAAATAAAGATAATCTAAAAAGGCTTTTTCTTTATCAGCAATTAAAACTACTTTGTCTCTTATTTTAATCGGTTGATAACCAAAAAAAAGACCTTTTTTAATTTTATGATACTCATAGATTTGATTCTCAAGATTAATTTCCCGTACGTTTTTATTCGTGGTTGCAGAGGTAATAGCATATACCGTTTCTGGGATAATCCCATGATAAGACAGTGCCGTTTCAAAGGAAATATAAGAGGGTTTCCACAAGTAATTTGCAATCTCATATTTAGTTGGCTGATTGTCGGGAACTGCATAAACACCGCGCTTAACACGCTTAAAATTCCCATGTTTAGTATTGTAGCTCAAAAAAGTCCTCGCAGTTTTAGGGTCTATTTTAAAAATCCTCGTGAAGTCCCTAAGGGTAAAAAGCGAGACTTTTTGCCTTATTAGCTCTTTTTTTACGAGAACGAACCTTAGTTTGTCCATATTTTTCTTATTAACACAGTTCCATTATACCCCTTATGCCTTGATAAGCAAGCTTACTTTATCTTTAACAGCTTAATTTACAGTATCTTTTCAACTTCTTGTAGATTTTGTAAATCTTTATAGTGGCGCTATACCACTACGTGCTCTCTCCAAAGCTCGCTGATTTGAGATATTACTTTTTCCAATTTAGAGCCTGTTGATAAATAACTTCGGCCCCCGCTTGCCATCTTAAGATTTTTTAACGCTGGGTGCCGTCGTAGAGGATGTTAGAACTATGTTTGAGCAGTTGGGTGATACGAGTATCTATGTTCCAACATTGTACTCCACCTTCTAGTTGCACTATTTCTTGAAACAGAGCTTATGTATTTACATCACGAAATTATCAGTATCAATTTTTAGAAAGTCATAATACCTCTTTTGAGATAAGTCATAATGTCCGATATAGGACTTTTCTTTTTTCTTAAAATTCATAATATTTTTCTGAACAAAATGAATTTGTGAAAGAAAAGGTTTCCCTGGATACGCAAGAAGCTCCCATTCTTCTTTCCCTTCGACATGTTGATTTGTTATTTCAAACTTTCCATACACTGCAAGATAAGCAAAAGTAAATTCTTCAAGAAAAAACTGTAATTGTTTTTCATCCAGTTCTCTTCCTGCAAGTTCAGCATCCTTTCTGATGAGTTTTTGAAATCGTTCATCCGTATCGTAAAAATCTTTTGCTTGTTTCAGCACAGAAAGAAAATCGTCAGAACTCAGGCACATTTGAAACCATGATTGAAACGTGAAGGCTTTTTCAATCTGAAATTCCAAGAAATTTTTCTTGATGATTTTTTTAACACCATTTTTGTGATTGACCATCTTTTGAATGAAGACATTTTTTGTTTCAAATGCCTTCTCCTCAAAATTCATATATAAACCTTCCGTGTAGAAAAAGTGTATACCAATCTTGGGAGTTTGAACCTTCGATGTGAAATATTTGAGGTAGTTTTCATACTCTTGCGGCGACTGCGAATTATCTATTCTGCTCATTGATATGGGAAACAAGAGCATCCCCCAAGTGGCTGGGAATTTATTGATGTCGTACTGTTGGTCATTTTGTTCTTCCATAACAAAAAGTCTATCAAATTGGAACTAAAAAGTCATTGTTCTACTTGATATTTTAAGATTTTTTAACGTTGGGTGCCGTCATAGAGGATGTTAGAACCGTGTTTGAGCGTATAAGTAATGCAAGCATTTATATTCCCGTTTTGGATTTAACTTTGTCCAACCAATAATCAACAGGCCTTTCTTTTGTTACAAAAAGAGATTGTCCGCCCAAATTTTGAAAGATTTTACAGATTGTCTCTGAATTATCAATAAGAATACTGTCTATAAGTTCTAGGCCGTTTTCTGTTGCAACTCGTTTAAACAATTCGCCATTGTTTTCGTTTTTTGAAATTCTCCTGTTATATGAATTGACCACGACATCAAAATAATTTTGCAAATTAATTGCAGGCATAGTAAATCTATCAAAGCAATCCATATTATCAGTAATTAAAATCGTAAAGTATTGACTACGAAAATCCTTGATTGCTTGAAGAGTATTCTTGGAAACAGACATTGATTTGCAGTCACTAACAAAAACATTCCATAAGCCATCATATTCGATGGATAATTCTTCGGCCATCCACCGATTTATTTCTTCGGAAGTGTAACGCCCAACCATCCAGTCCCTAATAATTTCCTTGTTAGAAGTAAAATACTGCTGCACTTTACCAAGTAGGTGCTGTTCTAAACTTCTCCAAAATCTATCGTGGCAAAGAGTGCCATCAAAATCTAAAAACAAAATCGGCTTCATATCAAAAGAGTAGCAAGTCAGAACCAAATAGTCCTTGGTTTGTAGGGATATTTTCTTAAATTTCTACGCTGGGTGCTTAGAGGGAATCGGACCCTCGACGCCAGTTCCACAAACTGGGGTTTTACCATTAAACTATAAGCACCATGTTGCGCCGTATTTTGTCTGACGCTTTTTTGAGTGTAGCAAACTTTTACTATATGCGTGAGATAGTAGGGACAGTCCCTACTATTCTGGTGGTGCACTTGGAGGGATAGCCTACGAACTACTAATTGGCGGGAATTATTCCCTTATCCAAGTGTCTCACTTCAACAGATTACACAATTACTGGCTGTTGTTCAATAAAATCGTATCCGCAGGCGAGAGTCTCTCCCTCGCTTTTAAGTTCTCTGGATTTTCAAATTAGGGTGGTGCTAGTTTTACTTTTGCCCTTTCAATTTGCGGCGGGGATGCCCTCTACAAGTTGGGTTTGATTTTGAAAATCACTCCCGTGTTGCCGCTTATCATATCGTTCCTTCAACATATCAAAAAAGGGCGTAACCGCAGCATCAAGCATCTTAATGTCTTCTTGGGTCATCCCTCCTGCCGTTGCCCAACGAAGCGCTTTCACCCAGACATCGGCAAACATCCCTGCTGGCTTGAATTTCTGTTCATAGAGCTGTTCCTGTTTCTTGAGGTCAATGACAGTGTCGGTTTGGCGAACTTTCTCCATTTCAGAATACATCTTAAAAAAATCCCGTAACTGGCGAGAGGTAATCTTTTCAGGTTGTTTCTCCCATAGTTCTAGGGTGCTGGTAAGAGACTGGTCTCCAAGCTGGAGGGCTTTTAGATATAGCTCCTGTCGAATTTTTGCCGTGTTCACTTCGCTCGTTACATATTGAGCTATGACCTGTCCGCTTTCCTTAATCACCTGCCCATCGAGTTTAACTGTGAGACGAATAAATGGTGATACTGAAGTGAGGAGTCCAAAAGCTGCACATAGGTGGTGAAAATCTCCTTCTTGGAGAGAGTGCCTTTGTGCTGTTGATATAGCTCTACAATCTGCTCAAAGTGGGGAGATTGTTCGATTTTGGATTGTGTTTTTGTGGCTGTCATTGAGGTGTTACGAAGGTGTGATTGGGTGTTATAAAATAACTGATTCTGTGCAAGAGAGTTATCTAAAATATACCAAAGTATAAGAGAGTTATATCGAAAGGGTGTTACTCTCGCTCTCTTTGCAATTATACCACGAAATCACTTTTTCTAATTTTAATAAAAATGGAGTTTTTCAATTCGTTCACGTCCAATATGTTGTTCTAAAGATTTTTCCCAGGCGTATTTTTCATCTTCAGTTGGGTTTGGTATTTCTAACTCTTGGTCTGAAATTCCCATACTTTTATGGAAGTCAATTTGAGAAGTGTTAGCGACACCACCCGAATATCCGTATCTATCACTTCTAACTCCGCTTGTCGCTACCCCTTCCCACCAAGAAACACCATCATAATTACTACCCGTGCCATAACTATTTTCCTTGCCCAAATTTACTGGATTCTCGCTAAGATAATCAACACCCGTTGCCCCGCCTCTTTCACGAGCATATATAATTGCTGGCGCATTCAACATTCTCATCTCTCTTGTAAAATCTAAGCCAATAGGCATCCAAGAATTTAAAACAACATCAACCTTACTTTGTCCGACACCCTTTTCACTATAAATTTTTTCTTGTTCATCACGAATACCTAGAATTTGTTGTTGGTTAAATTCCCATCTCTGATTATAAAAATCAGCAAGGGTATCACGAATTTGCTCAATCGGTGGTAAATGGTCAAGTGCAATGCCGCTTTGTTCCAATATGGTGCGAGCACGATTACCAAAAGCTCCTGACAATACAGATGAAATATCTGGGCTAGTTGTTTCTTCGTCGCTTTCACTTTCAAGACTGACGAGCAATGCCTTGATGTGTGAAAGTTCTTCTTTGCCACGTTCAAGAAGCTCTAATCTTTTTTTCTCCAGTTCATCAAATTTCTCTTTATCACTGCCTGTCAATTCTGCTCCGAACATTGCCAATGCTTGATTTGAGGTTCCAATTTCAAATTTTAAATTTCCAGTATCCGTAAAAGTATCCTTAGCTTTGGTTACAGTCTTCGCATCTGGGTCTATTACTGTAACTTCTAATTCTAAGCTCTGATTTCTCGCCTCATCAGCAATTAACTTGCCCAAAAAACCTGAACCGCCACCAATATCTAAAACCTTAATTGCTCCAGTTTTTCGGCTACGCTCGTGAGCCTCAACAGCAGTTTTAACATAACGTTTAATATCGTATTTACGAGGAATCCAGTAATGTGCCGGCCCACCTTCAGCGTTTAAAAAATCTCTAAAATGTTGAATATTTTCAGGTCGTCTAACAGTATGGCTGTAAATTTCAACTTGCTCACGCTGCCCAACAGTTCGTTCAATTTCTTTATCCAAATCAAGCGCCCCCGCGACAATATTGTGAGCTATTTTCCATCCAGCCTCTTTTGTGATGCCTCTCAACTCCGAAGCAATATTTTTTCTTTCTTCGACAGGAAAAGAAACAATAGCGTTTTCTATTCTCTCTTTAAGTTCTCTGTCGTCAAAATAAGAACTATCTTCCCCGACAAGAACAGCCATTAAGTCCGCCAACTCTTGGCGACCAGCTTCACGTTCTTCGTCAGAGTGTAGTTGCTCTGAAATTTTGGCAAATCTTTCGGGGTTAAATTCCATATTTAGTAAAAAATTTATCCAAGTTATCTTTGGCGTCTTTTATCTCCTGAATCTTTTCTGGAGAGTTGATTATACTAGCCAGCTTACGTGCTCGAATGCGCAAAGTTGCAGCCACTTCACATAGCTGCTCGAATGATAATTTCTCGCAATTGCCTAAAATTGTTTCTCGTTTGGATTCTGCACAAACGCCAGGCAACTCAAGCAAACTTTTAATGCGGTCTAATAATTGTTGTTTGGTGGCTTTCATATTTAGCTTAATTATTTTCGATTCAAGTTGTTCTTAATAAAATCAAGAAGGTCTTTCTGGCTAATTCTCCAGTAGCCAATTTTTGTAGCTTTTAACCTTCCTTTATGAATGTAACGGAACACGGAGCGCTCGCTAACTCGTAGGCGCTTCGCAACTTCCCTCAATGTTAATAGTTTGTCCTGGTGCATAGACTTTTGTTAAGTAACTTTAGATTACTACGATTTCTGCCGATGGTCAAATGTGTCAAGTTGTGATAAACTGGTAACAATAGAAATGGATATGGAAATTACATTATCAGACGAGAAAAATTTAATTGCTGCCAGTCTTATCCAGGAGTACTTCGTGACATGGAATGAGAACCCCGTGCTTATAGCAGTCGGCGATTTTATTGAGAGAGGCATCAAACTGCCCGATATTTCTTTAGTTCTAATAAGACTAAAGGGGATTGGTGTGGTTCAAAAATTTTCAGTCTGTTGGTTGACGAGGACAGATAAAAAGGGTGATGGTAGTTGGGTGTATGAGATAACCAGCGAATCAGAACCTATATGGGCAGATGACCCCTCAATGAGCAACTTTGAGCAGCAGGGCTATAAAATTACGATTGACCCCCAGAAACTTTCGGAACAACTCAAATCAAACACCATACGCCCGACTTATCGGGTAAAGTCCAAATCGCAAGTAATAAAGCTGTATCTGAACAAAGACGGAGACCTATACCGAGACGATAAAAAGAAGTTTTGCTATCCCATAGTTGCAGGTAGCAACAGATTCAAAATTGTGCGTTATCTTGCCCAAAATCCTGGTTTCCAAAAAACATCAGACATATCGGCTGAATTGGAAGGTAAGAACGAGCAATCAATTAGAACGGAGATTAGAAAAATAAGGGAAAACATAAAAGAATTTCTCAAGATTGATGGCAAGGAGGTCATCAGCGCTGGCAGAAAAGGCAGCGGCTATAGTTTGTCCCCAAACTGCAAAATATTCTTGATAGGCTTCTGATAGTCCTCTCGTAGTGTTAATAAGTTTTTGGTGAGTGGCGGTAAAACGCCGCTTTTTTGTTGCGAAAATTTCATCAAGCGATTATGTCAAGCTCATCGCCTTGATTGCTACATTTCCTGTGTATACAGTCGAAGGACGAAAATAAATCTTGGTTGCGGACATCGGACTTGCCTCGTTGCTGGTCACCCTGAACTTTCCAATGGTCGGTTTGGAAAGGACGAGCGATAGACGAGTAGATTTCGCATTCGCCAATTCAAGAGGAATTGAACGAACAATCGAAGACTTCTGGCAGGATAAAACTGTTAGTGTCCCGATTCAAACGCTGTTCAATAATTTTCGCCTGCTAAAAAATCGGCTGTATGCATTCAAATAGTATAATGGACTGGGAAATCTAGACAGCGAAATTGCTCCAACTCCCCGGCGTGAGATACTGAAAGAAACACACGTCTATGAAAAAGATTATTCCGCCAAAGCTTAAAGCAACGATTGCCCTTGAAGCGGTCAAGGGAGTAAAAACGATCAATCAGATCGGGAGTGAGTACGAAGCGCATCCCGTACAAGTCGGTATCTGGAAAAAGCAGCTTGTTGAAAATGCGCATCTCGTTTTCTCTGGTGAGCGAAAAGAAAGAGAGTCGGAACAGACAGCCCTCGTTGATCGGCTCTACAAAATTATTGGACAGCGAGACACCGAGCTCGACTGGTTGAAAAAAAAATTGCACCTTGAGTCATAAGGAACGGAAGGCGCTGATTGTTCCTGAACATCCCGACCTCTCGATCTTGCGACAAACTGAGCTCCTTGATATTTCCCGCAGCAGTCTCTACTACACAAGAAGAGAAAATCTTGAGAACAAAAAGCACATGGACATGGTCGACGCGATCTACACGGACTATCCTTTTTACGGATCGCGGAGAATGCGACTTGAACTTTCCGATCGGTATAGAGTCACTCTCGGTCGAGAACACGTCCAGCGGCTCATGCGAGAGATGGGCATAGAAGCTATCTATCCAAAGCCAAAGACGAGCACTGCTCATCCAGAACACAAGAAATATCCATACCTCTTGAAAAACCTTGCCATTGTTCATCCAAATCATGTCTGGGGTACGGACATCACCTACATCAGAATCGAGGAGGGATGGGCATACCTTGTAGCGTTTCTCGACTGGTTTTCACGATACGTCATTGCTTGGGAGCTTTCTCTCTCGATGGAAACGGACTTCTGTATTACTGCACTCAATCAGGCGCTTGCGATCGCTACGCCGGAAATACATAACAGCGACCAGGGCGTTCAGTTCACGGACAGAAACTACACAAACATTCTTGCGGCGAAGGATATCGTCATCAGTATGGACGGCAGAGGCAGATGTATGGATAACATTTTTACGAACTCGCTAAAAGCCAAGCTACAAAAGGAAAAGAAGTGGTTTTTGCCACTTCCAATCCAATCTGGTGCCCAGGAGAGGACTCGAACCTCCACGCCTTTCGGCATATCCACCTCAAGGATACATGTATACCAATTTCATCACCTGGGCATAAACATCGCCTAGTATATAGCAATTTTTGGTTGAGAGCCAGAACACACAAATAACAGCGGCAATTTGCCACTGTTATAAATTTCAAAAATTATTCTGCCTTTTCTGCAATTGCCCCTGTATCTTGTACTTCTGTCATTACTGGTTCTTCCGCGGTCACTTCTTTTTCAGACGCGTCATCTGTTGAAACGCGCACCATGCGCATATTTCGCATCTGTCGCCGTACTTCTTTCGCTACTTTTTCCCGGACGTAGTAGAGCTTCGCACGCCGAACCTTTGAACGGCGCACGATTTCTATTTTATCTATCATGGGCGAGTAGAGAGGAAAGATTTTCTCGACGCCAATACTTCCGGAAACTTTGCGCACCGTAAAAGTCGCGCCCGCCTCCGCTCCATGCTTGCGCGCGAGAACCAATCCTTCAAAAACTTGCAAGCGAGTCTTGCCTTTTTCCTGTACTTTTTGATGGACACGAACAGTATCCCCGGCAGAAAGGCCGAGCTCCGAGCGTTTTTTCATATTGACTGGTGATATTTGTATTCCTCTTGCTGCCATAATTAGGAGCTACTCTACCACAATACATGTTGCTGCGCAAACAAACAAAAACACAAAAGGAGAAGGCCATATTGAACCTTCTCCTCCCATTTTTTCGACTAAAACCCTAAAACCCAAACCGGCTCTGTTCGGGACCAGCGCCATGACACACGACCCGATGCCGGATCGGCACATAATAGACAAACGCATAGTTCAATAGCAGAGCGACCCGCAAACTCTTGCGATTGGTTACCCGCACACGACCACGTCGCAGCAACTTGTACCTGTTCCCGCCCCGCCTTCCGCTGCCTTGCCGAAGCGCTTTCTGAGAATCAATTTTGTCGCGAACCACCCTGGGCGAAAGCAAGGTCGGAAGATTTTCGAGTTCAAGGAACTCAATATCCTCTTCCGGTTCCTCAGCAAACACAGTAACGGTATCTGTTCCGAGCTCATATTCTTCCTGATATTCGTAAAAAGGATCTTCCTCAACGTACAAGTCCAATTCATCTTGTTCATCTTGCGCCCGTTGCCAACCAACTTCACGGTCGCAATCGAAATCAGTGTGCTCAATCTTATAGGGAGTTACTTCCAATTCGTCCAGTGCTCGGAATTTCCGACTGAATATAGGCTGTTCACCATCAGGCAAACCTTGCGGGGTCAGCACATCATCACTCCAGTTTTCACACGATGAGAGTGCAACCCAGGGCCGTACAAATCCTCCGCTTCCATAGGTGCCTCGACAGTCTGCGCGAAGTGCCGGGTCATCAACTCCTTGGGGGTACTCACTGTCCAAACGAAACTCTCCGCGGCCAGCCATGAGAATTCTCCTCGTAACAATGTTCAGATCAAAGAACCTACATTCCCATCTCAAATAGAACAAAGAGTAGCACTATTTTGCTATTTTGTCAAATTTTTGCAGAAAAAAGGCTAAGCGCGTGCTCAAAATCTTCCGGAAACGGGGCTTCGAGGCTCAAAATAGAGCCGTTTGGATGCTTGAACGTGATCATTCGAGCATGGAGAGCCAATCGTTCAAACCCAAGCAAACAGGGTCTTTTGGGAGCATAGAGGCTATCGCAAATAACAGGATGGTTGAGAGCTTTCATGTGTACGCGAATCTGATGTGTCCGGCCCGTTTTTGGATACAACTCCACAAAAGAGCTGTCTTCTCGTTCCTGTATGACCGAGTACTCCGTAACAGCAGTCCTCGACCTGCCCTTAGGTACAAAACTCGCAACGTACATTCGAAAATCTTTTTTGCTTCTGCTTATGGGCAAATCGATGCTCCCGCGCTTCTCTTTGAGGACGCCATAT
Source organism: Parcubacteria group bacterium Greene1014_15 (assembly GCA_007376725.1). Taxonomy (GTDB): domain Bacteria; phylum Patescibacteriota; class Minisyncoccia; order Phycocordibacterales; family VMGT01; genus VMGT01. The sequence continues at coordinate 15,727 of VMGT01000017.1, forward strand.
ACAAATGCATTATATATTTTCTTTATTTCCCGTTCTTGAAACTGTTTTTTTAAAAACAGAAACGCTTCCTGTGTTTTACAAAGCAAGAGAACACCGGATGTCTCACGATCAATGCGGTGCACAACACCCGGCCGTGTGATTTGCTTGCCGTTCGAAAGAAACATTGGTTCGCCGACGTCACGCGCCTGCGGATAGTTTTCAAGCATCCAATCTACAATGGTTGGTTCGCTTTCATGCCCATCTGTATGCACTAAAACTCCCGGTGGCTTATTGATAGCCACGAGCGCGTCATCCTCATACATGATTGAAATGCTTTTCATACTCCACGACGCCGTTTGCGCAGAGCATACTCTGCTAGTAAAGAGAAAAATTCTTTTTTAGAAAAGGCTGGCCAATAGGTATCTGTGAAAAAAAGTTCACTGTATACCGATTGCCATGGTAAAAAACCTGAAGTACGCTTTTCTCCGCTTGTTCTCACAACCATATCGGGGTCTGGAAAATCTTTTGTCCAAAGCTTCTTGCTAAATGTCTCCTCATCAAGATTTGTGATCTCCGCCGGAGAAAGCGACCGAATTACAGAAACAATCTCTGGCCGACCACCGTATGAAAGTGCCACACCGAGCGTCAAGTCTTTGAAGTTCTTTGTTTTTTCTTCAACATTTCGCATTCCTTTCAGAATATCAGCTGCAAATCGTTCCCGCTGTCCGATAAAAATAACTCTCGTTTTTTCTGTTGTCGCAGTCGCAAGCAAGTCGCCCATCATGACACGAAACAGATCCATAAGATAGTTCACTTCTTCCTTTGTCCGATTCCAATTTTCCGTAGAAAACGCATAGACAATAATATACGGGATGCCCGCTTCTTTTGCCCACCCCGTAAGTTTTTTAAGTTTTGCGTAGCCTCGACGGTGCCCCTCAAATGGCGGCAATCCGTGCGATTTCGCCCACCTGCGATTGCCATCCATGATAATGCCGATACACCGAGGAGCAGCCGCCGTTTTTGCGATTGCAGCCCCTTTCTTGTCTTTGACGCCGAACATACCTAGTACACTATGCTGAAATCGGAATAGTTTCCAGACGCTGGCTCGGCGCTCGAAACTGTAACATTCTCCACACTTGAAAAGAGTGGGCCTTTTTTAAGAATTGCAATAAACTTGTCGAGTTCTGCACTTTCACCCTCTGCTTCAATTCTTACGGAGCCATCCGGCATATTTTGTACCGTTCCCGAAAGTCCGAGGCGACGAGCATTTCGCCGCGCAAAATCTCGATACATCACCATCTGCACCCTTCCACTTATATTGCATGTTATTTTCTTTTTCATATGTGTTTAAGAAACTGTTCAAGATCTAACCGCATCATAATGAATAAAATCAATGCTTGTTTACTGAAATGTTCAAATTTCGGCTGCAAATCATCTCTTTTTCGTCAGCGTATCTCGATATGCTTCCTCAAAATATATGATGAATAGAAAGTAAGCTTGTATAGCCCGCAAGCGAGCTTCTGTGATACGTCCACAGTCGTTGACCAACGATCGCATGATATGAACAACCAATACACCATTCAAGAATAGTACCTGCAATGCAGGATAACAAAAATATTCCACCCACTATAGACACTCCAATATGTTTCATCAAAATGAAGAGTCCGATAGAGGGGAACAAAAGAAGAAAGACGTACCGGAACATGGAGAAATGATACCGTCTTCTCCAATGTCCTGTTTTAAAATAGCTCGGATTTAGAATGACAAACTCAACACATACTCCACCAACAACGAACAGATTAAAAAGCAAGAATTCATTCGGAAGATTCATGGACACAGTATACCATTGTGGGCGTTACAGAACTCGAATCTGTGACCTCTCGCGTGTGAAGCGAACGCTCTAACCAACTGAGCTAAACGCCCATTGTAAATAGTACATGAAAGATTTTTGGTGGGCGATAAGGGACTCGAACCCCTGACCTTCGAAGTGTAAATTCGTTGCTCTACCAACTGAGCTAATCGCCCGTCTGTACAAGTATAGTGAAAATCTATTTTTTCTCAACCTCCTCTTCGCTTCCTCCACGAAAGCAACATATGTTGCTTTCTCTCGTGCACAGCTTCTCGCTGCACCACGTAGGAAAAGTCAAAGAGTTTTGGTTCGCCTCGGGAGGAATCTTTCCTTACAGGAACAGTACGGGTTTCGCATCGTGCTCTCCGGGAGGAGGCGGATGCGCGCGATATGCTCAACCTCTTCGATTCCTCCACGAAAGCAACATGAGTTGCTTTCTCTCGGGCACAGCTTTTCGCTTTGCTCACTGCGAATTACGAAATAGAAAAAGATTTGAAAACTAATGTACAATAAACAAGCATCATTCGTTCAAAAATGACGCAAAATCGAAAAAAGTCTAATTTT
>VMGT01000018.1 GCA_007376725.1 Parcubacteria group bacterium Greene1014_15
CATTGTGTGAAAGACAGAAGCTTCAATCTTGAAGCGGTTTTGTGATGTATGAAAAAACTCCCGCAGCAGGTGTGTGCGGGAGTTTCGTAATTCACAGTGAAGTAAGGTTCACCGTGTGGCCGCTTCCTCCTGAGGATTGTGTCCACAGGAAGCACATACTCCACCTTGATAATTGAGAAAGCTTATACCTGGCCCAAGATCTTGAAATATTTCATCGTCTATGATTGGACCCAACAGCACACCGCATATTGCGCACCGAAAATGTGGCAACTCGTCGTCGGAGACTGCTAAATCGTATCCAAATGCTACAACGATTTTTTCTGACCGTAGCCGATATAAGCGGTTTGGAGATATATCCCCTTCAGAGAATGCTTTCCTGATAGGTTTGTTAATAGGTTTAATAGTATGGTTTCTCATCGTTATCCTCCCTGTTTCTCTATCGGCATCCGATACTCATTTCCCCAAGGTGTCGTCAATATTTTCTGCCAAACACCAAACAAACGTCTGGTAGAATCTTCGCTTATAATACATGAAAAACATACTTTGTCAAGTTTTTCACCCATTTCCAAAAAAATATTCAAAGATTCCGAAAGTAGAGCTTACTGCCGACATTGAGCAGGTGCAAACTGCGAAAAAATCGTTTACCTTCCGCTGACTACGTTGCCACAGGACGAAGCACACTTCAAAAGTTGATAGGTCAAGAGAAAAGCTCGAGAAATATGGACCCGAGCGGCTTTCTGATTCGGAACTTTTGGCTATTCTTTTGAGAACTGGTAGTGAAGGTGTGAATGTTGTTGAGCTTTCAAGTAAAATTCTCAAAAAATTTAGCGGCATTGGATTGGCTAAGGCCTCGTTGATTAATAACTTGCCCATTTCGCTTCCATATTTCCGCAATCTTTCATTTTTTCTCAATCACAAATCTTTCATCGTAGCTTGCTACGCCTCAAGATTTGTTCAATCGAAAAAATGAAATCAACGAGACCTAAAGCGTCGGTTAAAGAATTAAAAAGCACCTTCGGACTCGGCGCGGCAAAAGCCTGCGAGATCGTGGCCAGCTTGGAGAAGAGGCGGCGAGAGCCGCTAACGCTAATACAGTAGAGAGAGGAAATGGGGAAAAGAAAGATGTATAATTGATGCAAATTTGTCATTTCTATGATTAAAAAAATAAACGGAAAGTATGTTGTACTGTCGGAAAAGACCAAACGCTCGTTTGGAACATATCGCACGCTTGCAGAAGCGAAAAAGCGATTACGGCAGATCGAGTATTTTAAACATCTTTCGGCGCAAAATTCTTCACTTAAAAGAGGGAAACGGAGAAAAAGCTGACTGCCGCTACGGGAACCTGTTATCGACTTCATCGTATGAATAAAAGAACTATGTACCTTTTTCTTTTTACGCTTTTAGGTGTCATCGTGAGTTTTCTTGTTCACGCGGCAATTGAAATTCCCGTCATTGATCTGCTCGTAAAGGATTTTGAAAAATACGGACTCGGCCTTACGTGGCGGCAGTGGTATAGTGTTCATCACATCGGTTCGGTACTGCTTTTGCTCTTGGGAATAATGGGGGGTTTCTGGCAGGGAAAGTATTGGTGGAGAGTTATGTATATTGAGCATTCAAATGTGTATAACTCTCGCAGATGAAAAGGGTGCGAACTGCTATGATGAAAGCATTATTATTGTGTAAATACTATGGAAACACACTATGTTTGTAGGGGGGAGTGCGGAGGGGTTTCGGATGAACCGCAGGCGGTATGCCAAATGACGGATTGTTCAAAGCATGCGCAACACATGACGCCATGCAACTGTTCGGACGATAAACACGAGGAAGTGCGCGAAGATAAGCACCAGGAAGAAATGGAGGACAATCAATAGGTGAGGGAAATGGGGATAAAAATACGATTATTCAATAAAGTGTGTATAATTTGCATGGTACTGTACTAGGTCGAAAAATATATGAATATGTGTACTCATTAATATAACTATGGATAAAAAACATCTTAAGTGTTTGCTTTGGAAAGGATTGTGGTTATGGGGGGCTTTATCGCTCGTGGGGGCGTGGATTGCCGGAGAAGGCGGACAATTTATGGGCTTTGGCGCGCAACATCTTTTCTCCGATGCACTTGTGCTTGCCGCGCTATCGATTCCTATCAAACTTGATTGCCATTCTTGCTTTGTGTGTCAGGCATAGAGCCTATCTTCTATCTAATCGCAAAATATAAAGCAAAATAGAGCTTGCCTGCCGAAATGTCCAAAATTCTGCTGCAAATTGCGTCTTTTTTGTCAGCGTATCTCGATATGCTTCCTCAAAATACGCAATTTTCGCAACGAATTTTGACCATTTCGTCTAGGCATTAGATAGGAGATAGGCTCTAGAGAAAATAATGTGACCGCGTAGTACAGTATGAATTACGAAACATTGGCGACTGCGGAAACAATTAAGAAAACCTCTGATGTTCTTGCGGGGCGGGGGATTGAGGCGATTGTAGTGAATAATCGCGCGGAAGCGCTTCTAAAAGTGACGTCATTGATCGAGAAAGGCGCCTCGGTTATGAATGGCTCTTCCCGCACGCTTGAAGAAATCGGTTTTGTTGATTATTTGAAATCAGGGAATCATGGATGGAAAAATTTGCATGAGGAAATTCTAAAGGAAAAGGATCCTGCACGACAGGCCGTGCTCCGAAAGCAAGCGGTTTTATCCGATTATTATCTTGGAAGTGTTCATGCGGTTGCAGAAACGGGGCAACTTGTTATTGCATCAAATTCAGGCAGTCAACTTCCGCATATTGTTTTCACATCGCCAAATGTTATTTTTGTCGTGGGAACTCATAAGATAACTCCGAATCTTGATGCCGCACTCGCGCGTGTGCGGGAATATGTACTGCCGCTTGAGGACAGGCGCATGAAAGATGTCGGTATGGGCGGAAGCGCAATCTCAAAACTTCTCATATTTGAGCGGGAACAGGCATTTATGGGTAGAAAAGTTTGGGTTATTTTTGTTCGTGAGAAGCTTGGGTTTTAATGTAGTTGATTGTTTAATTTTTTTAAAAAAAATATGATTGTCACCGTAGTAAAGCGCGATGGGACTCGAGAGCCGTTTGATGCACAGAAGATACAGCATTCAATTGAAGCTGCAGCACAAGATGCTGGTCTTCCACAGATGCGGACGGATGAAATAGTGAGAAGCATGCAGGATTCCTTAGAAAAATGGTTCGAGGACAAGGAAGATGTGCCCTCAAATGAAATTCGAGAAAAAGTTTTGGCGCATCTTGATGAAATCGAGCCGAGTGTTTCGGCTGCGTGGAGAGCGTACGATCAAGAACACAACGTCTGACAGTGATTGTTTTGTTTTCACAAATGAGAATAGGAGCTGTGGATATCATTTTTGTCGTTAGGTAAAGCAAGCTGTACAGTTAAGGAACCATACCAAAATAAGTTCCCTGAGATCGGTTTCAGATTTTCGTGAGATTTGATTTTTTCGATTGAACAAATCTTGAGGCGTAGCGAGCTACGATGAAAGATTTGTGATTGACAAAAAATCAAAGATTGCGGAAATATGGAAGCGATGTGGCGCTCCTCTTGATCGCTGGAGCGGTTTTTTTGTATCGCTCAAAAACAAAAGTTGAAGTTGCACCACCTGCGTCACCAACATCGGAAACGCTGGGTGAAAAAATTTACGAAAAGGCCCAAAATCCGATTAAAGACGAGCTGCCTCAAACGAACCCATTCGAGACAAAGGTAAATCCGTTTGAAACAGAAACCAATCCGTTTCAAGGGGTGTATAAAAATCCGTTTGGACAATGAATATGATCACTACATTTTTTCGAAGATATCTGACTTTGGCGGTTGTTGTCGTGAGTCTCTTAAGTTTTGTTTTTATTGTGCATGCGCAAGCCGGACCTTCGAACTCCTCAATCTCGTTTAAGAAAGATCCTTCGAGTGAGCTTTTTACAATCACCATCAAAGATTCCGATGGTATTCGTTCCTTTTCGCTCGAGGCTCGAAGTAAAGGGTCATACGGCGGGGATTTAGGGAAATGTCCAAATTTGCGAATCATTGACAATGTTTCGTTTCAGGATCCCGGCGATTTTACTCCAGTTATGAACGTGAAGATCACTGATTGCGATGGTACGGTTGATGAACTGGAAGTTTCTCCACCCAAAAACGGTGTTGGGAAAGGTGTGCGCGTGGGAGGATCGGGAGAAACTGAAGCTCAATCGACGGCAGAAACGGGCAGAGGTTCTGGTGCAGGGAGAGAGCAAGAAATTGTCAAGGATACCAAAAGTAAAAGACAAGAAAAGGGAAAGCCGGAAATTATCTATCCGGTTTCAGAGCTTGGCGGTTGTCAAAATGAAACCGAATGTCGGGCGTTTTGCGATGATGCAGACAATATCAAGGTGTGTGTTGATTTTGCCGAAGCGCACGGTTTAATGTCGAGTGAAGAAGCGAAGCGAGCTCGGAAATTTGCCGATACTTCTTCGAGTGAACGACCAGGCGGCTGCAGTGATGAAAACGAATGTACAACGTACTGTGAAGATTCTTCTCATATCGAGGAATGTATTAATTTTGCGGAAAAACACGATTTTATGCCGGAAGACGAACTGGCACAAGCTAAAAAAATTCTTCCGCTCATTAAAAGTGGTGGCACTCCGGGTGGTTGCAAGACGAAAGCGCAGTGCGAACTTTATTGTTCTGAAGCATCACATATTGAAAAGTGTCTAGAGTTTGCCGAGGAGAACGATCTTATTCCGCGAGAAGAATTGGCAATGGCAAAAAAAATGGTGCCTTTAATAAAGCGTGGAGAAACACCCGGCGGTTGCACATCTAAAATTCAATGTGAGGCATATTGCAGTCAGGCGGCCAACATGAGGAAATGTCTTGAGTTCGGTGAAAAACAAGGGATTATTCCTCCAGAAGAATTGGCAATGGCAAAGAAAATGCTGCCGCTGATGGAAAAAGGGGAAATGCCGGGCGGGTGTGTATCTAAAGAATCATGCGAAGCATATTGTAGCGGCGAAGGCCACGCGGAAGAGTGTATTATTTTTGCAGAAAAGGCGGGGCTCATGTCCAAAGAAGAAGCCGCGATGGCTAAAAAAACTGGCGGCAAAGGGCCAGGAGGCTGTCGTAGCAAAGAACAGTGCGAAACATATTGTATGGAAAATGCGGAGGCGTGCATGAATTGGGCTAAAGAGAATGGTCTTGAAGGAGAATTAGGTGGTCTTCCCGGCGGCGCCGCTACGTTTAGCGGTCCCGGCGGCTGCAAGAGTGAGGAAGAGTGTACTGCGTACTGCACGACCAATTACGAAGATGAGGCATGTAAAAAAATGATGCAAGATTTTGGCGGCGCTCCGGGTAACGGCGCGTCTGGGGGTGATTTCCCCGGCGGTGGTGGAACGGGAGGACAATTTCCCGGCGGCGGAGCTACGGGTGGTGATTTTCCCGGTGGCTGCAAGAATCAAGAAGAGTGCGTTGTGTATTGTACCAAAAATTATACAGATCCGGCTTGCGCGAGCTATATTGATGGTGGACCACACAGCGGCCCCGGTGGCTGCTCGAGTTTGGCAGAATGTGAAGCCTACTGCCGGACGCATCCGCAAGAATGTGGAGGGGAAAGACCTCCACCGCCCCCTCCACCGCCCCCATCAGCTCAAAATTGCACTTCTCCTCCTTCCGGTTTGATTAGTTGGTGGAATGGGGATTCTGCATCAGATTTGGTTGATGGAAATACAGGAAGCTTGAGTGGAAGTATTTCCATGACTGATGGAAAGATTGGGCGCGCGTATAAACTCGATGGCGGTTTTATGCAAGTTGGAAATCCTCCGAACTTAAATTTTGGAACAGGACCGTTTTCTCTTGAGGCATGGTTTAACTGGGATGGTGGCGGATCTTCCAAAGGAAATATTATCAGAAAATCAAATTATCCAGTGAGTGGCGATGGCGCCGGTTATTGGCTTGTTGTAGGTAAAGAAAAGAGCATAGTAGAGTTTTTTGTAGGCGAAACTGTCGGTAACCCCGGTACATCAAGGGGTAGCGTTTCTGCGTCGATACGTCCAGGAATTTGGCATTATGTTGTTGCCACAAGAAACACTTCCGGCACAATGAGTTTGTACATAGATGGTCAATTACAAGGCACTGCCGAAGCCCCCGGCGCTCATACAACCAGTGAGGCTCCGTTTACACTTGGAGTGTGGGATGATCGGTTTGGTCTCACAGAACTTTTCTCGGGACTCATTGATGAGGTTTCTGTATATAATCGAGCGCTGAATGCATCTGAAGTCAAAAACATTTATTCCGCAAAGGCAGGCAAGTGCACGACGCAATTATTACAAGGAAACGCTCTTGATGTAGAATGTACAAAACGCGGAGGCACGTGGGATGGGAAAACATGCCATGCTGGAGGCGGTCAAATTCCTCAAAGTTCTCCATCGCCATCGAGTTCGGGAGGGGTCGTTCCGTCAAGCGGTCAAATTCCCCAAGAGTACTGTTCTAGTTTTGCTTCGGTTCCCAGTTGTTCGTATGTTGGAGCGCCAGATTCGCAAAATTATAAATATTGCAAACAGTGTTATCCAGAAAGATAAAGATTTAGATTCTGAACAAAAAACCACCCCATGGGGTGGTTTTTTGTTCAGAATCTGTCTAAATTCCGCTCCTTGCTTGCTATTTTGTCAATAGTATGAAAGACTAGAGCGTATCTATGGCAAATTACAACAAAGAGGGCGGCCGGAGCCGTTTTGGCGGCAATGGCGGAGGGTCTCATTTTTCGGGGAATACTGCAAGAAAGCCCTTTTTTGGCAACAAGGGTCGGGGTGATACGAGGCAAAATGACCGACCGGTTTCAATGTACAAGGCGACATGTGGCAGTTGTGGCAGGGACTGCGAAGTGCCTTTCCGCCCAAGTGGCGAGAAGCCTGTATACTGTAAGGACTGTTTTAATAACAAAGGAGGAAATGCAGGTGCCGATCGATTTCCTCGAAAAGATTTTCATACGCCCATACGCCCCCCGTTTGATACGAGCAGAACGAATGATGCACTTACGAAACAACTTGAGGCGGTGAATGTGAAGCTCGAACGTCTCATTCAGGCCGTGGAGGCTTTGGCTTCGCGTAAGCCTGCTCTCGCGCAAGAGGAATCGCACGATGTGACCGTTTTCTCACCCAAAAAAGTTTCCAAGAAAAAAACTGCAAAAAATAAATAGGCAATTTTACTGAACCCTTCCGAGTATTTGCTCACACTACTCAAAAAGACTCTTCTAAATCCCCCTTTCTCCCCCTTTGCAAAAGGGGGAAACTCGGGAAGCGCCTCCCTTTATTACACAGGGAGGGTTGGAGAAATTTTGAGGAGTGTGAGCAGGTTATCCCTTCGATCATTGTGTTCTGTACTGATGTGTGGTATCATTTCATTTAATGAAGAGATCACGCGAAGAAGTGAATACAAGTTTACTGCACATCACCTTGGCGGAGTTTTTGGAATTGTATAACAAAAATATGCCGGCACATTTTCCGCGTGCTTCTGTTGTGCTCTTAAAAAAGTTTAAAGAGAGTCACGAGACGCTTTTTAAGCATGGCGATCTCTGGTCTCTCGACTCACATCGAAAAAAGCTGATAGACTGGCTTCCTCGAAACAGCAACCTCTCTTCGTGAGCAGTAGCTCGCCTCGAATCATAAAATATTGTAATGTGGGACAAGAATACATTTGTGCTTCTTTTTGATAATGCACGACAAGCGGGAGGCATTGTGTTACTGAACTGGATGCATGGTCACGAAGTATTACTGTGGTGGATGGGTGTGCTTTCCATCCTTATGTTTGTGGGGACACTTGTGGTAATCCCCATGCTTGTCGCTCGTATTCCCGCCGACTACTTTTTGCATAAAAATAGGATACGAGATCGACAGGGCGAACCGAACTATATTTGGGAGGTTGCCGGCCTTGTTCTAAAAAATGTGCTCGGTTTGTTGCTCATTGTACTTGGCCTTAGCATGCTTGTTCTTCCGGGGCAGGGTATTCTTACCATCGTACTTGGTTTGATGTGTATGAATTTTCCCGGAAAATGGTCGCTCGAGAGACGCATTGTGTCGCAACCGAAAATACTCCATGCGCTTAATTGGATGCGAACGCGCGCCGGCAGGCCGCCACTTGAAATTGAACAGCAATGAATCATTTAGAACCTATCTCCAATCTAACCGCAAAATATCAAGCAAAATCAGGCTTGCCTACTGAAATGAACAAAATTCTGCTGCAAATTGCGTCTTTCTCGTCAGCGTATCTCGATATGCTTCCTCAAAATACGCAATTTTCGCAACGAATTTTGATCATTTCACTACGGCATTAGATTGGAGACAGATTCTAACGTGACCATCGGTGCAAATTCATTTGTACCGATGGTTTTTTGTCATGCACAAAATAGTGATATACTGTGAAATCTATGTCAATGATACGGAAAATCTTATTCATGTCTGCTGTGATTGCAGGTATGTTTGGTGTCCATGCATATACTCTTGCCGCAGAGCCCTTCGAAGTTTCTGCGTGGATTCCCTACTGGCGTTCAGTGGAAGGAAGTGTCAATATCGGAACGCGCCTTGGTTCATTTACCGAGGTAAATCCTTTTGTGTATAGTGTGAGATCGGACGGGACACTCAAAACAAACTCATCTCTCTCAAATTCAGAGTGGGGAATTCTTCGAGAGAATGCAAAACGCTTGGGAGTTCGATTTGTGCCGACGATCATGTGGTCTGATGCGGATGCAATAGATGCGATACTTTCAAATCCTCGATTGCGCGCTGCACATGTGCAGGCGATCGCACGCGAAGTGTATGCGTATGCACTCGACGGCATTGATATCGATTACGAAGGAAAGTATGCGCGAACCGCGCCCTATTTTTCGCAATTCTTAAAACAACTTTATGAGTCGATTGGATATGATAAATGGGTCATGTGCACGATCGAATCGCGTACCCCGCTCGATTCGAGATATTCATCGTCTGAAAAAATTCCAAAGGATATCACGTATTCAAACGACTTCAAGGCGATTGGTATCTATTGTGATCGTGTGCGGATTATGGCGTATGATCAGATGCGTATCGATATCAAACTGAATGCATCGAACACTGATCCGTACATCCCAATAGCCGATACGAAGTGGGTAGAAAAAGTGATGCGACTTGCCGCAGAAGAAATTAGTCCGAGCAAGCTTGTGATTGGTATTCCGACATACGGATATGAATACGATATGTTTCCTGCGTCATGGGATTCTACGAAATTTGAATATTCCAAACTGTGGTCGTTCAACCCAACGTACGCGACGAATCTTTCAGCCTCTCTAGGCCGCAGTATCGTGCGGAATTCTGCGGGAGAACTCTCGCTTGTTTTTCCTGCATCAGAATCGCCGGAAGCGAAACCGTTGCCGAATGCGACGCGCGTTTTGACATGGAGTGATGGGGAAGCTATACGCAAGAAAGTAGAACTTGCGAAGGCGCTTGGACTTCGCGGCGTTGCGATATTTAAAATCGACAGCGGACAGGATGCTGCTATTTGGGATATTGCGGCGGCGAATAAAGGCATCGGTAGAAGTATGAAGATTCCCGATGTGGCGCTTGGTCGTGCGACAAGCACTCCAACGGTCGAAAACGAGATACCGGTGCCGGAACGGAATCTCGGCCCCGGTTCGACGGGCGAAGATGTGCGAAATTTGCAAAAACTTCTCAATAAGCTTGGGTTTACCATTGTGGCTACAGGAGTTGGTTCTCCTGGCAACGAATCTGCATATTTTGGCGCGGCGACCTATCGAGCACTGATCCGTTTTCAACAAGCAAAGAAAATAACTCCTGCCATTGGTCGCTACGGTCCGAAAACGCGAAGCTTGTTGTTCTTAGAATTTCGATGATTTGATATACTTGCACTATGAACGAACAAGAATGGATACAAAAATTAGAACAGGAGGGCTGGCAAAATGTGTCGATTTTTCGAAGTGAGCCGAATATGGTTTTTGGTATGCATACGCATAATGAACATACGGTGCATGTTATTCTTCTCGGCGAGCTCATTATCACAGATCAGAATAGTATGAAAACGATACCCGCAGGCGGACGAATTGAGTTTCCCGTAGGGACAACCCACAGCGCCATGGCTGGTCCCGGAGGCTGTGTGTTTGTTCTAGGGGTCAGGAAATGATTACTATGCTATGCTTGCGATATGGAATTTTTTGGCATTGATCTTGTGTCGCTTATTAAAACGATCGGCTATCTCGGTGTTTTTGGTATGGTGTTCGCAGAATCGGGACTGCTCATTGGTTTTATGTTTCCAGGAGACTCCCTTTTGTTCACGGCAGGGTTTCTCGCATCACAGGGAATTTTTAATATTGTTGTGCTTATTTGTTTGTGTTTTGTCGCAGCGGTTCTCGGTGACAGCTTCGGGTATGCTTTTGGCAAGCGTATAGGTCCCGCATTGTTCACAAAAGAAAATTCACTTTTGTTTAATAAAAAAAACATCGAGCGCTCAAGAGTTTTTTATGAAAGATATGGCGGCAAAGCAATTATTCTCGCTCGATTCATGCCGTTTGTCCGTACGTTTGCTCCGATACTTGCCGGTGTGGGTGCGATGAATTACAAACGATTTGTTTTTTTCAATGTCATCGGCGCCTTTGCATGGGCAGTCGGTATAACTGCACTCGGCTATTTTTTGGGATCGATTATTCCGAGCGTTGATACGTACTTATTTCCAATAGTCATACTCGTCATTTTTCTCTCGCTTCTTCCCGGCATCATTCATTTCATCAAAGACGGAACATTTCGTGCTTTGTTGCGGCGCTTGAAAAAACAGAAAGGTTGACAGAATGCGCCCGACAACGTACTTGTCGGGCTCGCACTTTTCCACAGAAGCGTGCTTTTTATTTTACACAATAAAAAATATAATAGTAAAGAGAGAGTCCGAAGTCTTGACATGCAAGCCTCGCTGTGTACTATAGTGGCGCATGGATGGATTATTAGAATTATCAATAACGATTTAATTACTCAAGTAATTTAGGAATATATGAAGAAACTATTGTATTTTTCGGTGATTTCGGTTCTTGCTTTCGCGGGGGCCATAGAAGCGGCTACGATTGCGAACACTGTGAAAGCGAACGTAGAAGTGCCGATTCCGACTGTCGCGGCGGATGTGGATGCAAATGGAGCAGTTGATGTTAAGAATGAAGCAGGTGTTATTTCAGCAGTAAAGGGAACGGTTACGGGTACTGTTGATGGTAACGCGACAGCAGACATTGACGTCGGGGGTTCTGTTGATGCGGATCTTCCGAGGACAGGGATAGAAGTTGAAGTTGGAACTGACGTGAACGCGCAAGTTGAAGGTTCTGACGACGGAGCAGAAGGTGCCGAAGATTCAACAGAAATGGAAGTATCTGAAGGCATTTCAGTGAGAGCCGTAGAGGTTCGCGGTTGGAATCCTGAAAAGAAAGCGGAAGTACTCGGCAGTGCGCTCATGAGAACGGAAGTCGAAAGCGAAGCAGATCTTTCTAATTTTGCGGCAACACTGGTTATCAATGACGAAAATATCAATTCAGTCAATGTTGAGGATGATGGGGTTGAAATGTCATACAATTTTCCGGCTAAATTCCTCGGTATCTTCAAGACAAATGTTCGCGCACGTGTGAGCGTGGCGACAAACGCAACCGCAGAGGACCGCGTGAAGGTGAAGTTTTCTTGGCTGTCATTCCTTTACACTATGGATAGCAACGTAAAAGCCGCGGCGCTTACGGAGGCTATTGATGCACAGCTCGCAAGCCAGGTGATGGTGGAGGGTGCAACGAATGCTTCTGTGGAAGCTGGGGTTCTCGAAACAATTGGCGCAGTATTGCGCGTGAAGCACGATATGTCAGTCAATGCTTCGGCAGAAGCTGCAGTGAGCGCAGAGACGAACGTTGAGTAAGACAGTAGATAAATTATATATTCCAATGAAAAAATTTATTTTGATCGTGATGGTTCTTGTAGTTGCTCTTGGTGGAGTGTATATGTATAAAAACTCCGCAAAGAATGATGACTCTATTCTTGATGATGGGGACAAAAGCGACCTCATCATGGTGACGACTCCGGTGTCAGGCGCTACTGTGGGATCTCCCCTCACCGTGAGTGGTGAAGCCCGTGGAACTTGGTATTTTGAGGCGAGCTTTCCGATCGATGTGCTCGACACAGATGGGAACGTGCTTGGTCAGGGATTTGCTGAGGCGCAGGGCGAGTGGATGACGGAAGAGTTTGTTCCTTTCACGGGAACGATCACATTTTCTGCTCCGACAGCGGGCGTGACAAATGGTACGGTTGTTTTCAAAAAGGATAATCCTTCCGGCTTGCCCGAAAACGACGATTCAGTTTCTGTTCCTGTTCAGTTCGCGAATTAAGCTATTAAGATACGAAAAACCACCGATGGCGTCGGTGGTTTTTCGTATCTGTGGGCTTTGCACTTTTTTCAAATTGCTATACTATCCTTGCAGACTTGTGCATAACCGTTATCGTCAAAAGGAGATTATATGGGATACAAAGAGGTATTTCCAAAGAAACATACGTTGCTCGTTGTGATCCACGCTGAATCTGTCGCACAGGCAAATCGGAACACTGGGGTTGCTTTTGCAAACGGAGCAGATGGTGTTTTTCTTATCAACCATGCGCTGTCTGTTCGTGAGTTGTTTGGCATACATCGCGCCTTGCGTAGAAAATGGCCAAAATTTTTCATAGGGCTCAATTGTCTCGGCATGCGTTCAGGGGAGATGTTCGGAATCATTCCCAAAAGTGTCTCGGGGTTTTGGAGTGATGACGCGGGCATTCAGGAAAATGATCCTGATCCGGTGGCGGAAGCTTCCGCTGCGTGGAAGATTCGGCAAGAGCGAAGCGACTGGCGCGGTATCTATTTTGGCGGAGTGGCTTTTAAGTATCAGGAAAAGGTCTCTGACCCAGGAAGAATGGCGCAACTTGCCATGCCATACCTTGATGTTGTGACGACGAGCGGAGATCGAACTGGGTCTCCTCCGACCGTGGGGAAGATGTGTGCGCTTCGCGCGAGCGTCGGGGATTTTCCAATCGCGATCGCGAGCGGCATAACACCAGAAAATGTTGCGGACTATCTTCCGTATACGGATTGCTTTCTTGTTGCGACAGGTGTGAGTATGAGCTTTACCGAACTTGATCGGGAACGTGTTGCGCTTCTTGCGAAAATCTTGAAATAGTTGCGGAGGATGTACATGGCTTATCATGTGCTTCTTTTGAGCGAAATACCACAGGCTGGATTGAAGATATTTAATGATTCATACATCGTTCAACGGGCATGGGAAGATCCTGATGCGATTCTCGTTCGGAGCAATCTGGTTGATACGGACAAATACAAACATCTTCTTGCGGTGGCTCGCGCCGGAGCCGGTGTTGATACGATTACGGTTGAGCGAGCGACAGAGCGCGGAATTTGCGTGTTCAATGCTCCCGGCGCAAATGCAAATGCTGTGGCGGAATTGGTGTTTATCATGCTCGGACATTATGCTCGCCGCATAGCTCCCGCTTTTGAATTTATACGATCGCTCGCTGACTTTAAGGGTACTGCAGAGGAGATGCATACACATATTGAAAATGGAAAATCCCATTTCAACGGTTTTGAACTCGATGAAAAAACTCTTGGCATCATTGGTCTTGGAAATATCGGTGTGCGCGTTGCAAACAGGGGACTTGAGTACCGGATGCATGTTGTGGGGTATGATTCGCTGCCGACACTTGCGAACATGCACCGGCTTGATGCGCGTGTTCTCATAGCGTCGCGCTTAGAAGAGGTTGTCTCGTGTGCCGATATTCTTTCTGTGCATGTCCCGCTTCTTTCGACAACACGCAATCTCATCGGAGAAAAGGAGCTCTCCTTGGTGAAACCGGGAGTTATTCTGATGAATTATGCGCGGAGCGGGATTTATAATGATGATGCTGTCTGCAGTGCTATCGACAAAGGCATTGTGCGTGCCTATCTGACAGATTTTCCGACACCTGCGCTTGTTCAAAATAAGAATGTTATTTGTACGCCGCATCTTGGCGCAAGCACCGCAGAATCTTCAGAGAAAAGTACTCTTATGGCGGCCGAGTGTCTGCGAAACTATCTTTCCTATGGAATTGTAGCTCACTCGGTTAATTTCCCAACGGTTGAGGTTATGCCGCGGCGAAGCACAAAAACGCGTCTCGCTGTTGTGAATCGAGATATTCCAAAGATGATCGGAAAGATAACTCGCACGCTCGGCGCGTTCGGTGTGAACATTCAATCTATGAAAAATGAAAGCAATGGCACGATTGGATACAATATCATTGATCTCGATGTTTCGATTTCCGATGATGTTGTGACTATGCTCAAGCGCATTAAAAATGTTCTTCGGGTTCGAAAAATTTGTTTTTAAATTGGAAAAGTGCAGCTGTGGATATATATGTATCCGCAGCTGTTTTCGTGTGTATCTGCTCACAAAACTGAGTAAACGTTTATATTCAACATGTTTTTATAACCCATTCCTCTATTGTGTCATCCCCGCGAAAGCGGGGATCCAGAAAATACTCTTTGTTTGCACTGGATTCCCGCCTTCGCGGGAATGACATTCTACTCAGTCTTGTGAGCAGTTACTTTCGTGTTGCTTGACGTTCGGCCTTCTTTCATGTTTTATACTATAAGATGGCGTTGAATTTTGATAAACCAGTTGGTGTGTTCGTCTGGGCCATGCGCAAGAAAAAGAATTGTCGGTAAACTTTTGTGCAGATTTGAATATCCAGCAGATTGCCGCAGAAATCTACGCAAACGCTTCTTTTGCGCGTATTCGTGGTTCAGCCAGTGCACGAATGCAGATCAATGGCTCGAGCATGGTCATACAATATCAGGACAAGAAGTATATCCTTACAAATTTCCATGTGGTTCAACCCATGGTTGATATCTATGTCGAAGATCTGAAAACCGGTAGCGTGTATTCCTCCCGTGTTATTGGGAGGGATCCGTGGCTTGATCTTGCGTTGCTCACACTTCCACAGGAACTTGAGCATCTTGCCGAAGCGTCTCTTGTAGATGCTGTGGTGGGCGAAATAGTTTTCGCCATCGGTTTTCCATACGGGGTAAGAAATGTGAGCTATGGCATTATTACGTCGAAAGAGCTCGTGAGCTCTACGTTTTTGCTCTCGCAGGCGCCGCTCAACCCCGGCAATTCCGGCGGTCCGCTTCTGAACGCCAAACAGGAAGTAGTTGGTATCAATACGGCGTATCGCCCGGATGCGAATCTCTACAGCTTCTCGATACCGAGCTCCTATGTGCGAAGGATTTTGCCACAGCTTGTGGAAGGTGGGACAATTCGTCATGCGTATCCGAAGTTAGTCGTTGGAGATTTCAGAGATTTGCTTCCGCGTAACTTTGCGGATATGGGAATCCCGTATCCTCTTAAGAAGCCCGGTGTGGTGGTTCTAGGTTTTCGAGATGAAGCCGCTTCTCAACAGGGAATTGAGATCGGTGATCTCATTCTCTCAATTGACGGCGTGCGTACGGAGACGGTTGAGCAGTATGTACAGCAGTTACTGTTTTCGTACAAGTCCGGGCAGCGCGCAAAGTTTTTGCTTTTTCGTGGCTTGGAAGAAGTTACCGTTGACGTGAAGTTGAGTCTGCTCACCATTGAGCAGCAATAGGCTCTAAGAGCTTGGCAAAAGGGTCGGAAAACTTTGTTTTTCGACCCTTTTTCTTTGTTTATCCACACTACGTTCAAAGTTGCAGTTTTTATGGCTTCTTTCTTTGCTAAAATAAAGACGTGAGGGGCATAAGAAAACCCTCTGTTTTCTGTCATGTATCCGTGCTCATAGTACGGGATATTTTCAACGTATAATGCGTGTTTTGATGTTCGGATGGGAGTTCCCTCCGCACAATAGCGGCGGACTTGGAGTGGCATGCGAAGGTCTTGCGCGTGCGCTCGTGGACAAGTCAGTTGAACTTGTCTTTGTTCTCCCGAAAAAGATATCGCTTGCAAATGACCGTTTGCGGTTCCTTTTTGCGCATACTGCCGGAACAAATAAAATATATGGTATTGATGTTGCGCTTACGCCGTATGTAACTGCGAAGGAATACTTGCTTTCAAAGAGATACCTTGAGGGGAATATATATGGCGCAGATCTTTTTTCAGAAGTTATGCGGTATGCGAAGTCAGTTCGGGATTTGATCGAGCATGAAACATTCGATGTTATTCATGCTCATGATTGGCTTTCGTTTCTCGCCGGAGTTGAGGCGAAGCGCATTTCAGGAAAACCACTTATTGTGCATGTGCACGCAACGGGTTTTGATCAGGCGGGAGGGAACTTGCCAGACGAGCGTGTCTATGCGATCGAGAAGATAGGTTTTGATGCTGCTGATCGAATTATCACGGTCTCGCGCTACACAAAAGACATGTTAATTTCAAAGTATGGTGTTTCGAGTGAAAAAATTTTTGTTGTGCACAATGGTATCGATAGCAGTATGTATACATACAAGCAAGAATCGAACGAATTTCCATGGAAACGCGCCGGACAGAAAATGGTTTTGTTTGTCGGACGTTTGACGATGCACAAAGGCCCTGATTATTTCTTGCGGGCGGCGCGGCGAGTTCTTGATTTTTGTCCCGACACAATGTTTGTGATTGCCGGTTCGGGGGATATGGAGTTTCAGATTATTCGACAGGCTGCGGAACTCGGCATAGCACAGAATGTTTTCTTTGCCGGATTTGCCCGGGGAGAGAATTTGCGCAGACTCTACGAATCTGCCGATCTCTATGTACTGCCGTCGGTGTCCGAACCATTCGGCATTGCGCCGCTTGAAGCTCTCGCAAGCGGTACCCCCGTGCTTATTTCGAAACAGTCTGGTGTGAGCGAAGTGCTCTCGCATGCGCTTAAAGTTGATTTTTGGGATATTGACGAGATGGCGAATAAGATTGTTGCGGTGCTGCGCTATCCGCCGCTCACCCGCCAGCTCGCGCTCTATGGTAATGGAGAAGTTCGCGGTATCACCTGGGAGAAAGCTGCAGAAAAGTGCATTGCTTTGTATAATGATATGAAAGTAGTACATAACAATTCTTGAATTACAAAACTTCGCCGAAGGTATATGTTTTGCAAGACCTTGCGGAGCGCGACTGGCGCGAGCAGAAGAATTCGCCAGCAGGCGAATATCTGTGTCTTGCAAAATATGTACCGAGAAAGAAGTTTTGTAGCTCAAAATAATCATGCTCTCACTTTGTTTATATTTTCACGTTCATCAGCCGTATCGCATCAAGCGGTATCGAGTGTTTGATGTTGGCACCGATCATGAATATTTTAATGATGGTTCAGAAACGGATCTCAACAACGAACGGGTTTTGCGGAAAGTCGCGATGAAGTCCTATATTCCGGCGAATGAAACGCTTCTCTATCTTCTCTATAATCATCCTGAATTTCGCTTCGCTTTTTCATTTTCCGGTGTATTTTTATCACAGCTCGAAAAGCAGTTTCCGGATGTTTTGCAATCGTTCCAAGACTTAGTGAAAACCGGTCGAGTGGAATTGCTTGCCGATACCTATCATCACTCACTTGCATTTTTTCACTCAATACCAGAATTTGAACGACAAGTGCGGCAGCATCGCTGGATTGTTTCTCGGCTGTTTGGACAAACGCCGACCGTCTTTCGGAATACGGAGCTTTCCTATAACAACAGTCTCGCGAAATGGGCCGAGAAAAACGGATATATGGGTATTATGGCGGAAGGCTGGGATCCGATTTTAGGCTGGCGCAGTCCGAATTTTGTGTACCATCCGAAGGATTGCAAAAACATACGCTTGCTTTTAAAAAATTATCGCCTCTCGGACGATGTTGCGTTCCGTTTTGGACAACGCTCATGGGCGGGGTGGCCGATGACAGCGCCAAAATATGTGCAGTGGATCAACGCGCACCATGGCAACGGACAGACCGTTAATTTATTCATGGATTACGAAACGTTTGGCGAGCACCAGTGGGAAGATACTGGAATATTTCATTTTCTCGCAGAGTTGCCGCGCGAATTTCTTAAGCATCCGGACAATTCATTCAAGACGCCGACAGAAACAATTTGCGACTACGAGCCGGTGGGCGAGATCGATGTGCCGCAAACCTTGACATGGGCGGATACGGAGCGCGATCTCTCGGCATGGACAGGCAACAATATTCAACAGGCAGCGCTTCGTGAGATATATGCCCTTGAAAAAGATATTCTCGCGACGAAGGATTTAAGACTGATCGAAGACTGGCGGCGCTTGCAGACTTCAGATCATTTCTACTACATGTGCACGAAATATTTTTCTGACGGTGATGTGCATAAATATTTTAATCCCTACGATACCCCATACGATGCATATATTGCTTTCATGAACGCTCTCTACGACATAAAATTAAGAGTACAAAACAAGCTCATACATACGAACGTGCCGCTTTCTGCACAATCTCCAGTTCCCACTATTTAAAACCTACATGCCAAAATCGCTTGCTTTAGGAAACGGTAAAATATTTGTCGGTCTCGATGCGCGGGCACAAGTGCGTGATTTCTATTTTCCTCATGTAGGACTTGAAAATCATATCGGTAATCGCCACGTGCACCGCATAGGCGTTTTCGAAAATGGCCATATAAGTTGGTTTGACGATCCGGCTTGGCAGATTACGATAGAGTGCGGCAGCGATGAATTTGCGGGTACGACGAAAGCCGTGCATTCGGAATTTGGTCTCGAGATTGAGCTGCATGATATTGTCTATAATGAAAAAAATATTTTTTTACGGCATATCACTGTCTACAACAGGCAAAAGCATAAGCGCGAAATAAAAATTTTTCTTGGTCAAGAATTTCAAATTTCGGAATCGCGTCGTGGGGACACTGGCTACTATGATCCGCACTCGCATACGATCATTCACTACAAAAGCAAGAGAGTGTTTCTGGTGAATGCGGCCTCGCTCAAAGAACGCTTTGATGATTACTCGATAGGTATTTTTCAGATTGAAGGAAAAGAGGGAAGCTTTCGTGATGCCGAAGATGGCGTGCTTACGAAAAATCCCATTGAACATGGATCGGTTGACTCGATTATGTGCATGACGCTCCATATCGAAGGGGAAGGATCAAGCGCGTTTCATTACTGGGTCTGTGTTGGTGAATCTCTCGATGAAGTGCATACACTGAATGCGTATGTCGTGCTGAAATCACCGCAATATCTGATGAAGACGGCGGGTGATTATTGGATTGCATGGGTGAACAAACAAGGCTTCACCTTCCACGGTCTTTCCGACAGCGCGGTGAATTTGTTCAAAAAATCTCTTTTCTATATCCGAGCGCACACGGATAACGATGGCGGAATCCTCGCTTCTGGCGATTCAGACATGCTCTATCATGGCCGCGATACATATGGCTATGTCTGGCCGCGTGATGGCGCTTTTATCGCTCTTGCGCTTGATCGTGCCGGTTATGCGAACGTGTCACACCGCTTTTTTTCTTTCTGCAGAGATGTGGTTACCAAGGACGGGTATTTTATGCATAAATATCTGCCGAACAAATCTCTCGGCAGTTCATGGCATCCTTGGCTTTGGCATGACAAGCCTGAATTGCCGATCCAGGAAGATGAAACGTCGCTTGTGCTCTATGCTCTTAAAAAACACTATGACAAGACAAAAGATCTCGAGTTTATCGAAGACCTCTATAATCCGCTCATCAAACTTTCTGCTAATTTTCTTGTTGCTTTTAGAGATAAGAAAACCGGTTTGTCGCATCCGAGTTATGACGTCTGGGAAGAACGCTTTGGGATTTCTACGTTTAGCTGTTCAGTCAAATATGCGGCGCTCAACGCAGCGGGCATGATAGCGCGAGTGCTTGGCAAGAGTGATGATGAGGCGCTCTATGTGAACGCCGCTGTTGAACTTCGTGAAGCGATCTTAAAGCATCTCTACAATCGCGAACGTGGCATGTTCTTTCGTATGATTTCCACAAAAGAAGGAGAACAACAATTTGATGCAACACTTGATATGGGAAGTATCTATGGTATTTATGGGTTTGGAGTTCTTCCCGTTGATGATAAGCGTGTTGTTGATTCAATTACGACGATTGAGCGCGAACTTACTCTCCATGAAGGAACTATCGGGGGTGTTCCGCGTTATGAACATGATCGTTATTATGACGAAGATAACGATGGCGTCCCGAACCCGTGGTTTATCACGACGCTTTGGCTGGTGAAGTATTATATTGCCCGTGCGCAGAGCGAGAAAGATCTCGAGATTGTGAAGGATTGGTTCGAATGGTGTGTCAAGCATGCTCTTTCAGCCGGAATACTCTCCGAGCAACTACATCCATTTAATGGCACACAAATTTCTGCTTCCCCTCTTGCGTGGAGCCATGCAGAATATGTTACGACCATTATTGACTATTTGGAAAAATCAGAAGAATTGGGTCTTTGCATCGCTTGTATTCCAAAGCTTTGACAGTCATATTTTTAAATGTATACTGTTCATGGTTAAAAATACGGTTACTGTTTTTAAGGAGAAGGATAAGTGAAACTACGGACTGGAGATGTTTCTTTTGTGTTTGTTTTTTGTACGACGCTATACATCTTTATTTTTTCGATACCTCTTTCGACAGCTTTGGCGGATTTTCAGAGCCTCGCGCGTTGTGCGCGAGGCTCTCTTGATTCTCTATTTTACAGCAGTACAATACTATTAACTTATAAGAGCTAAATATGTATTAGTATGAGCGTAGAAGAGTTCATTCTAAAGAATAGGAAAACTATTCTTGTTACTATTGTAACGAATCTCGGCATGTTTGTTGTGCTTGGTCTTGTGGCGGCTGCATTTATTTCGACGAATCGCGCATCCATCGGATCGTTTTTGTTGCGTGACACTGTGGGGGTCGATGTGCGCCCGGGTGAACCAATCGTTGCGACCAACATTGTTAACGAAGATAATCGCATTGTTGAAATAGTTGAGAAAGCAAATCCGGCGGTTGTTTCAGTTGTTATAACAAAGGATGTGCCCGTGCTTGAAGAATATTATCGAGAGGGAAGTCCTTTTGATTTTTTTAATGATAGTGATCCGTTTGATTTCTTTTTTAATGTTCCACAGATGGAGCGACGGGAAAAGGGCACTGAAAAGCGCGAGGTTGGTGGCGGTTCCGGTTTTCTTGTGTCGAGCGATGGGTTGGTCATGACGAACAGGCATGTCGTTCTCGACGAAAGCGCCTCGTATACAGTGTTTACGAGCGACGGCAAAAAGTATGAAGCGCAAGTCGCGGCAAAAGACCCATTTCTTGATATTGCGCTGTTGCGTATCAAGGGCGGAAAAAGTTTTCCCTATCTGACATTTGGCGACTCGGGAAAGCTTAAACCCGGACAAACGGTGATTGCAATAGGCAATCCTCTTGGTGAATTTCGAAACTCTGTTTCTGTCGGTGTGATTTCTGGTCTTGCACGATCTATTATCGCCGGAGACGGTATGGGTAATAGCGAACAACTTGAGGAAGTGCTGCAGACGGATGCCGCGATCAATCCCGGAAATTCCGGCGGGCCTCTTCTCAATGTTAACGGACAGGTTATTGGGGTCAATGTTGCTGTTGCGCAAGGTTCTGAAAATATCGGTTTTGCATTACCTTCGAATCTTGTGAAAGGCACGGTGACTTCCGTAAAAGAAACAGGTGAAATTATACGGCCATATATTGGCGTGCGATATGTTCAAATCGACAATGTTATGAAAGAAAAAAATAATTTGAGTGTTGATTACGGCGCCCTTGTGCTTCGCGGAGAAACACGCGAAGATCTTGCTGTTATCCCAGGGTCTCCTGCGGACAAGGCGGGGATTGTTGAAAATGACATCATTCTCGAAGTTGATGGTGTGGAACTTAAAGATGGACATTCTCTCGCATCTCTCATTCGAACGAAAAATGTTGGCGATTCGATCAAACTTAAAATACTTCACCGCGGACAAGAGAAATTAATTACTGTTGTACTTGAGCGCGTTCCCAAGGGATTATAATCACAAGCGAGGAGAAAGCGAAAGTTTCTACTTTCATTTTCTCCGAGCGCCGTGATTATATACCCGATAACATTCGCAAACCTAATGCTTTTAGGTATATAAGGAAGAGCCTGCATAGACACTCGTATGCAGGCTCGTAAAGACTTATGAGGCAGGAAGAAGGCCGCGGCTCTGGAGGGATTGCTCCAGATCTCGTTCCCGGAAGATGTTACATGAGAACAACTCATCGTTTGCCATTCTTTTTTTAAGGCTTAGCCAAAGACCTTCAACATTGCGATCGCGAAATTGTTTGCTCGTAGGGAGAGCGGTTTCTCCGGGTTGGATAATCTGTTTTAGTTCAAAAAAAGTGCCGCTTCCTTCAGTAATCGGATACGTAAAGCATTGAAGAAAATGCCGACCATTCTCCGTATCTTCAAGAATATAGGGGCCGTGTTCATCTGATGTTAAGAATTGTACGCCGAGATTGTGCCATGCGGAGACGAGCGCATGGATATCTCTGCATCGCCACGCGATGTGCTGGACGAAAAAATTCCCTCGTTTTTCATAATATGCGGTTATTTGGGAGATGATTCGCTTTCCGTCACTGTCAGTACCGTCGTTGCCCGACATAAGCGCGATTTGTGCAAGTCCGGCGAGAGGGACGCCCTCGGGTGCGTGCATGACCACGGTGTCCATGCTTGTCTCATCGTCTCCAATATTGGGACGAACGTAACCCGCTTCAAAACCGAGGTATTCAAACAGAGCTTGTTCAACGTATCGCTTACGCACGACGATGGCTTCGTGATCGAAGGAAAGACCTTGCATAGCTTTTTTAAGCGTTTTGCGTTTCAGCGTATTTTTTTGTCGAGGGCTCACTGTAACTCCTTTTTTGCGGTCCGTCAGATGACGGAGCGTACTCTATCTAAATGTAGCATACCTCAAATTACAGCGAATGCAATTTTCTCCGATTACTGTTCTGTGCGGTATACTCTACGAGTATGGCTGCGATCGAAAAAATGCAATTTGGCAAGCAAGAAGTTACATTCACGCTTAAAAAAAGTTCCCGTGCTCGTACCATTAAGCTTACTGCTCTGCGCGGGGAGGGTTTTGTTGTAACCGTGCCGTTGGGTGTTACGCATGAATATGTGCGAAAAATACTTCTTGGAAAGCGGCGCTGGATTCTGGGGAGGCTATCGTATGTGAATATGCTGTGCGAGCGTACCACTATCGGAACGTATGTCGAAAAAAGAGAAGAAGCGCTCCGCATTATCGAGCAGTGTGTTGATGTGGCAAATAAACAGTATTGTTTTGATTTTCAGGGGGTTTTTGTGCGTAATCAAAAAACGCGCTGGGGAAGCTGTTCACAGCAGAAAAATGTAACGTTTAACTATCATGTGGCGTATTTGCCCGATCCCTTGCGAGAATATGTTGTTGTGCATGAGCTTTGTCACGTGCGCGAGTTAAATCACAGCAGGAATTTTTGGAGACTCGTTGCGCAAACGATTCCCGATCATGCCGCTCGGCGCAAAGAATTGAGGAGGTATTCATTGCAGTAGTCTATGCAGGAGGGCTTTTTGACGGTACAATATAAGACACTACCATGAAAACGCTTTTTCGAATTGCAATTATTATGTCGCTTCTTTTTGCGGGATCAAATTACTACGCGCATATTACAGAAAAAAAAATTGAGGATACGCTTTCAACAACCGAGCAGATACAGCCTCTTCGAAAGGGCACGTTTGTTTCGAAGAATAGTTTTCATAAAAGTTCGGGAACGGTGCTCGAATATCAATCTGACGGAAATCGTACACTTCGATTCGAAGATTTCTATGTGAAGAATGGCCCCATGCTCCGTGTTATGTTCGCTAAGGAAGGCGATATTTCTTCCTCTGTTACGATAGCAAAACTCAAAGGGAACAGCGGTAATCAGAATTATGTTGTGCCAAAAGATATAGATGCCGCCGCCTTTGACACCATACTTATTTACAGTAAACTATTACGGACGATATTTTCTACTGCAACCTTGCGTTAGTATGCCCGCAAAAACAAATGCAAAACGAGTTGTGATTTTGGGTTCAGGCTTTGCGGGAGTCTATGCCTATTTGGGACTTCATGATCGTTTTCATGCGCGTGAGCGGGACATCGAAGTTGTTCTTGTGAGCGAATTCGATTATTTTCTTTTTTTAACTTTACTGCAAGACGTGGCAACAGGGGATCTCTTGCCGGCGAATATTACCTATCCAGTGCGCACCTTGCCGAGCTGCTGTCTCGACAGATTTATCGAAGGCAACATAACTAAGATTAATCTCGATACGGGAGAAATTACCATCGAAGAACGGGAGCGCTTATTGCCAAACGGACAGAGTGGCGAGACAAAAAAAACAGAGCTTCGCTACGATTATCTCATTTCCGCGCTTGGTTCCGAAACGAACTTTTTTGATATTCCGGGGGCGAACGAGTTTACCTACCCGCTCAAAAATCTCGAGGACGCGAAGCGTATAAAAAACAGAGTCATTGACAGTTTCGAGGAGGCAGATGAACTCACAGATGAAAACGAGATAAGAAACACACTTCGTTTTATTATTGTTGGGGGCGGTCCAACGGGCGTTGAACTTGCCGGTGAACTAGCAGATTATGTAAATGCTGAATTGACAAGAGCCTACCCGTTCCTCAAAGGAAAAGCGGAGATCATTTTGCTTGAAGGCGGGAATCGGCTTGTGCCCCAGATGGATGCATGGTTTGATAAAAAAGTCTGTGAAATACTGTCTGATAAACTGGGTGTTCACGTGCGATATGACGCGAAGGTATCAGATGTTACGCAGATGGGGGTCCGTATCGGAGAGGAAAGCATTCTTTCGCGTACGGTGATTTGGGCAGCTGGGGTAAAGGCAAGAAAGGTTGACTTTGTATCGCGGGAACCGCTTGCATTTGAAAAGATGTCAGAGCGTGTAAAAGTGAATGCGCATCTCTCGCTTCCAACGCACGAGAATATTTTTATCGTTGGTGATCAGGCATGGATAGTTGACAAGGAAACCGGCATGCCCTATCCGATGCGTGCGCAGTTCGCGACTCGAGAGGGAGATCTTGCAGCGGAGAATGTCTACAATCATCTCTATGGTCAACCGTCCACGGAATTTGAATGGAAAGACCTCGGATTTATTATTTCTCTTGGAAAACGCGGTGCTCTTGCGCACGTGATGGGTATGAGAATTTCGGGATATCCCGCATGGTGGCTTCATCGTATCGCGTATCTCTCTAAAATTATCGGTATTCGTACAAAAATGCGGACGGCCCTTGAATGGACACTCAATGCGTTTACACCGCGGGATGTCACGCGATTGTAATTGACCGTGAGAAATTCGTATGGTATAAACAATTCTGGAAGGAATTCACAAAATTATCCCTGCGATTTTTGCTCCTGTGTTCCACGAGGGGTATGTTGCGGAATGCGATTCATCATACTTAAGAACCTATCCAGTATCTAACCGCAAAATATGAAGCAAAATATGCCTTGCCTACTGAAATCACCAAAATTCTGCTGCAAATCGCGTCTTTTTCGTCAGCTTCCCCATATGCTTTCTTAAAATACGCAATTTTCGCAACGAATTTTGATGATTTCAGCGAGACATTAGATACTGGATAGATTCTAAGAATGGGAGGTTAAGCATGATTGTGCGTGACGCACTGCTCGACTATGTAAACGATGATGCGGAAGAATATGCGGGTGAGATTCATGTGGATGGGAATTTTTCCCTCCCCGATACAGAATCAGATGAATATGAAAATCTTATAGCTCGCTACTTTGGCGATGTTCGGAGGTATGCACTTCTTAGCAAAGAAGATGAGCGTGTGCTTACGCGCCGCATCGTGAGTCTTCGAAAACGTATGCGCCGACACCTCATTTTTTCCCCGGCGCTTCACGCTGTGTTGGTGGATCTTTCAGAAGAACTTGAGGAGTCCGGACACGTTCGCGACTACTTTATTATCGAGTTTCGAGATTATCGTGCCGAATTGCGTGCGTGTAGTGCGCGTGTAGAGGAAATTCAGAAAGAAATCTTTGCTCTACGCGAGTTGACTCAAGGGTTTAAACAGACGCGAGGCAAATGTCGTGAGCTGCGTAAGCGTTATGCAGAATTACTCAATGCACAAATTGATAGTGTATATTCCCTCGGTTTTGGAAATAAGTTTTATGCCCGTTTGTCAGAAAAGCTCGAGAAGAATGTAGTACAATTTCCAAACAATGCACGTCTGCAGTCTTCGTGGGTAGGTTACTGCTATTTTCGGAATCTGTATGATCTTGCATGTGGACGCATGCTGCGCGCAAACCTTCGACTTGCTATTCATGTTGCGAATAAATATCGCGGCAGGGGCGTTTCTTTTTTGGATCTGATCCAGGAAGGAAACTTAGGCCTCATGCATGCACTCGATAAATTCGAACCAGAACGTAATCTAAAGTTTGTCACCTATGCTCATTGGTGGGTGCGGCAAGCGATAGCGCGATTTATTATAGAAACAAATCGTACCGTTCGTTTGCCAACGTATGTCTCCGAAAAAAGGGGGAAAATTCGTGCGGCTGTTTTGCGTCTGTTGCGAGCGGGTGTTGAAGTCAGCACCGAAGCTATTGGCAAGGATCTTTGTTTGAAACCTGCCAAGGTTGAGGAGATCTTCCTGTATACGCAGCCCATTGTGTATCTTAACGAGTCGATTGGAAAAGATGGCTTGACGATTGCCGATCTTATCCCTGCCGAGGAGGAGATTGATGCTGATGTTGATCACAGCAAGCTTGAACAGACGATAGAGGAAGCTCTTTCTTCGCTCACCGTTCGAGAAGCGTTTGTTTTACGCAAGCGTTTCGGGATTAATGAAACGCGCACGCACACACTTAGGGAAATAGGAATGTTAGTCGGTTTGAGCCGTGAGCGTATTCGGCAAATCCAATGCCAAGCACTTGAAAAGCTGCAGCAGCTGCATCAATCTTCGGCGCTTGCAAGCTATCATGAAGCATACTTGTAGACAGATACCTTGCATGGCATAAAGGCGTCCCATATCTGGGGCGCCTTTTATTTCGGCTAGCGAGGATGCGAAATGAACGTTACTACGTTCATTTCGTCCGAGCGAAGACGAATATAGGTCAAATACCGCGTGGTCTCTGTCACGCATATGACGAGCGACAGCGAGTACCTTATCACCCTGCGGTCTCTGCCGCAGGGTGACCTATATTTTTTCACCGATGTTGGTTTGTACGATATACTAAATGCGTATGCGCATAGGAAAGGTTATAACAAAAATTATTGACAGTTTCAGAAATGCATTTCGCGGAGTGCGGGATGCATTCCGTCATGATCTTTCTTTTCGTTTTGAGGTCTTTGGCGGTTTTGGCGTACTTCTTTTCGCTGTTCTATTTTGGCCCCTTCGCATCTATGAACTCCTTTTTCTCCTTCTTTCGTACACGCTTATTTTGATGACTGAACTTATGAATACTGCTGTGGAACAATTACTCGAACGCTTGCATCCACAGCGTCACGAGCTTATTGGAAGAGGGAAAGATATTGCGTCTGCGGCAGTACTGATGGCCTTTACATTTCTTTCTTTTATTTGCGTGCTCATTGTTCTTCGTCATGTAGGAATCTTGCCGTAGAAATACGTTCGTTTTTTGTATACTATGAGTACATATAACCGCGTCACTCTCGTCAAATACATACACGATTGATACATCGCGTATGTATTTTCCGTTCGTTAGCAGTTATAATCAGAAGATAAAAAAAATATGCCGCAGGAGATATATACAGTCAAATTGAAAAGAAAAAACACTGTTGCGCTCGATACCGTTGAGTTTTATTTTGAGCGCCCGGAAAATTTTATCTATGAACCGGGTCAGCATATTGAAATCATTCTTATTAATCCCCCTACAATGGACGAATCGGGAAATAAGCGCGATTTCTCTCTCGTCAGCGCTCCGCATGAAGAAGATTTGGTCGTAGTTGCGCGCATTCGTGACAGCGCTTTCAAGAAAGGGCTGAACGCTCTCTCTCCCGGAGACACTGTTTCGATGCGCGGGCCGCTTGGCTCGTCATTTCGACTGCATGTTGACACGATACGCCCTGCTGTTTTTATCGCCGGAGGTATCGGTATTGCGCCTTTCATGAGCATGGTTCGGCATATACTCTACAACAAACTTTCGTATCAAATGCTTCTTTTTCACTCAAATCGGCGTCCCGAAGATTGTGTGTACTGTAAAGAGTTATCGCAGTTAGCTGCGGGAAATCAACAATTTACGTATATCCCCACGATGACCAATATGAAACAATCAACAGAGAGTTGGCATGGAGAAGAAGGTCGTATCTCCCGAGACCTCATTGAAAAGCATCTTGATGATGCGCAAACAGCATTCTTTTATATCGCTGGGCCGACATCAATGGTTGTGGGAATGGATTTACTGCTGCACGACATGGGCGTGTCGCGCGACGTGGTCCGCACGGAAGAATTTACTGGTTATTAAACGACTTCTATGCGAGAAGGATTTGAAAAACAATTGCATGTCTTTGGAGATCGCAGCAAGAAAGAAAAAAGGCGCATGCAAAATGATGGGGATGAAGAAGTTGGGAGTGAGATCGAGCATATGCAGATGATTGCAGATGCGGCTGTTGCCATGGGGACGTCCGAACGTGCGCAGGAGGAAGTTTTTTTTAAGCAACAAAAGAAACAGGAAATCATGAACATGCTTCACGAACGATTGCGGGCCCTTGATCGTGTCAGAAAATTTGAATATGTGGGAAAAAAGGAGGGAAAAACAGTGTATTTTGATGATCAAAGCGGGCGCTATTTTCAGCGCGGTGAAAAAAACGAGGGAGTAACGCAAATGACGAAAGGCGATATGATGACAGATGGGATGTGGGGAGTTACGTACCGCATGGATTTTTCCATTCCGCGCAATGTAGCAAAGCGATTTTTTATTGAAACGGCTCGGCGGGAAATTCATGATCTGCTTGACGATCAGATTTCGATCACTGAAGCTGAAAGCGATATCAATCGCGGTTCGGGGAACGATACTGCGTACGAAGCTATACATGAGCGCGGCAAGGATCGTGAAGAAACTGAAGGTGAGCTTGCAGAACGCATGACGCAAAGCTATCTGCGAAAATTAAGTTATGATTACGATGTTCCTTTTAAGGTCATAGATTCTGATCCAGAAATGGATGTTGAGGACAAAATAGATTTTATTTTAAGGTTCGACGGACATGATCGAGGTGTCAGCGTGAATGTTGGCGTGCAATTTACCACATCCGTAAAAGAAATGACGATTCGAAAAAAGGAGTATCAGATAGCACAAGTTAAAAAGCGTTTAAGTGCTGAAAAGGATGCGCCCGTACAGGACTTGATTCTCGTTTCAATACCAATTCACGAAACGCTTGAAGTGTATACTGCATGGAACAAAAACAAAAAGAAAAATCCAGGAGGTCCTGATGCACTCTGGAGCAAAGAAACCAAGCGTCTTGTGTTTGAAGGTGTTTTTGCGAAACTTCACAACATTATCACTGAAGACGAAATAATTTCTCTTTGGGAAAAGATTGAAAGCGAGATGACTACGAGACACTAGTGTCTATTCGCTTTTCTTGCACGGGTTTGTCCATTTTGCTGAAAATCATATCGCGAATTTCGTTTGGATTTGCAACACCGTGGATTTGCAGTTTAGCGGACGATCCTGCTGTCTGCACTTCGAGTGAGCCAAAATTAAGATACGTCGGAATGATGCCATGTATCGAAACGGTCATATCTTGTATTTGCTCATATCGAAAACTTGATACATCGCGCCTGAAAAATCCCTGTTGTTCAATATCGATCACACGTCTGTCGGTGAGTATCCACGTATCAAGATAATAATCAGTCCAGGTGACAAAAACGAGTATCCAGATGAGAAGCGTCCAAAAAAGCGCGAGCAACAGCTCTGTTCTTGCATCAATAAATGGGAGTGACAGCGATATGGAAGCTTTACTGATGAGTGTTCCGAGTGCCCCGAAAAGAATATATGGCAGGAAGTAAAGGAGCAGTACGGGCAGAAGATGAGATACAAACACAAACCAATGTTTGTGACGCATCAGAATGATCTTTTCGTTTTGTTGAAGTTCTATCATGATGAGAAATAGGAGAGGGCGATACTTACCATAAGAGCAAGAATGGTCAGTCCAACAGCGAGGTAGACAGAAATAACAAATTTAGGTACTTTTGTGCTGACGCTGTAGGTGTTCCAGTGATACGTGAAAATGGCTGTCATAATGCCAAACAGCCCAAGAGCGACAAAAAAGATGATCCAGACAAGCGTTTGTGCTGAAAAAAAGTTCTGAAATAGCGAAAAAGCCTCGAGAGTGAGCATACGTGTAATTAAGTATAGCATGGAAAAAGATCAGAAAACAAAAAGGA
>VMGT01000019.1 GCA_007376725.1 Parcubacteria group bacterium Greene1014_15
CAAAATCCCTCCCATCCTCCCTTTCAAAAAGGGAGGAGTTCACATCCCTCCCATCCTCCCTTTCAAAAAGGGAGGAGTTCACATCCCTCCCATCCTCCCTTTCAAAAAGGGAGGAGTCTACAACAAAAACCCCCGCAATGCGGGGGTTTTTGAGCCTCTGAAAAGTTTTTCAACTCATCAGCACAAGTAGGCTATTAGTTCGTACTCGTAAGCACTTCGATGGACATATCGTTGCCGGGAAGACCGGGAACATTAAATCCATTTGTCCAGTCAGCATCTTCGATACCAATTGACGTGGTAGTTGAATTTGGTGACCAGATGAAGTCATTGTTTGCGTCAGAATCTACGATACGCGCCGTGAAAAGATTTGCGCTACCCATACCGCTACCCATCTGTCCAGCTGCAGCAGCTCTGACAGGACCTGACGATGGATACGCCATGGCTGCCGGGTATGCCAAGTCACCACGAAGCCTTGCTTCAATCTTCTCTTGACCAGTTACCGCTTCAACTCCAGCAACATCAGCCTTAAAGACAAACCATCTCTCAAAGCCAGCAGGGATTCGGTATGTTGTTGTCGCAATAGCCGTGCCCCCACAGGTCGTTTGGCTCTTATCAGCATAGATTTCAATGCCGGTTGCTCCAAGGCTCACGGTACTTGCAATCACACCTTGTCCAGTACCAATGCCCGCAGAACCACCACCCTCTGAACCATAACACTGGGTAGCATTGATCAAGCCCGTAGATGAGTACGAAGAGTCAACTGTCGAGAATAAGCTGTCTGTATACGCGTAGAGAGAGTACTTCGTCGTTGTAGCGCCAGCGCCGGTTACACCGGTTGAAGATGAGTGCTGGAATGTCCATTTGTAGATACCCACATCACCACCGTTCGCCTTCGTACTAAACTTGAAGAGTACTCGATCTGCACCCGTCGTCAGAACTTGTTCTGAAGCAGTCAGGGGAATCTTCGTAAATGACGGGTATGCCTTCATAACACGAACGCCAATTGGAGTGATATCCGAGGGACTTGTCGGTGAAACACTTGTCCCACCAGAAACACCCCTTGCATAGTTTCCTCCGTTTGCTGGAGTTGTCGAATTCACATCATTTCCATCCCACACCACAATCAACAGATCGCCCGATACGTTGAGAGGTCCCGCGTTCGCATTGACTGCAGAAACTGTCCCTTTCACCGTCAGCGTCTTTGAACCGCTCGCCGGAACCTTAAACACTCCAGTGAGCGTTGACGTAGCAAAGTCGCCGCCAGACGTGAATATCGCCTCGCCAACTTGTGTTGTGCCATCCCAAAGCGTTACCTTCTGGCCAACAAGATCAAGCGGCGTGTTTGATGCCGTACCACCAAGTTGGAACGCAACTTTCTTAACATCCATCTCTTCATTATTCGCCGCAAACTTGAGCTTCAAGAGCGTTGCTTCCGTGCCCGGAACTACGATGCTGTACCCGGGGGTCGAATCATCAGCAACGGTATAGGTCCCAGCAGTTGTCAAGGTAATCGCCTGGCCTACGCTCGCGGTTTGTGTGAGACCTGAAGCCGCAGCAGTCATACTCTGTCCGGAATTCACGCCTGTCGCAGTGTTCGCAGCAAGCGAAATCGTGTTAATACCCCATCGATATTGATGCGTCGTCGTTGTAGCTGAAGTGCCACACGAAAGAGCGAGTGATTTCACCGTGCCCTTCGGAACAACAAGTGCTTTGTCGAAGGTAAAGGTTATATTGTCGTCCGATGTGCCGCCATTATCAGCAAATGTGCCGTCAGAACTGTCGACACGATTTGATCCCGTGTTAAGTTCTGTCGTTCCATCCCAGAGCGCACAACCCGAGAGATTTGTCGGTGTGCCAGCAACTGCCTCTATATCAAGCAAGAGCGTGTTGAACTGAATATCATCACCCGAGTTTGAAGCATCAAGTTGGTAATTTGCAAACGTAAACGGACTGCCTGCAACAACCGTCTGTGCCAATGGCACGGATGCAACCGTAATCTTCATGTCGGGCGCCTTGATAGTCATGGTACTTGCAGTAATAGCTGACGAAGGAGTCGCCGTAATCGTATTGCCTGAAGTTTGTCCGCGTATTGTCGCAAAATCAGTACCCGGTGTCGTTGATGCGATCACCGTATCGTTATTCGCAAAATCCGTGCCATATTTCCCTTTAAGATAATACACATTCTTTCCAACCGGGAATGTAACACTGTCGGTAAAGCGAACACGTTTTGCGCCAACTGTTGCCGATCCATCAATCGGACCAGCGACAATCGTGCCATTTGCATCACGCAAGGTTACGCCTGTCAAATCGGCAACATTCGCTGCACCAGCCGTACCGGTAACCAAATCGAAGTAGAAATCCATCTGGCTTACCGAAATCGCTTCACCTTTTGCCTCAATTTCAAACGCACCGAGATCGAGTCCTGAAATATTCTCCGCAACGTTTTGCGCTGGCACAAGCGATGACTTGCCGACAGTTAATGCACCTCCAGCAATCGTCATGGTTGCCTCATCGTAGAACGGAGTTCCTGTCGTGAAATCTGAACTTGTCGTCGAAACAGCCGCCGTTGTTGGAGCTGTCGGGGTCAAACCGTACATATACGTCTCACCCTTGAAGTAAATGTCAGCAGCTTTGAAGATGTCGAAGATGATCGTTCGGCCGGAACCGTCTTTGAGATCACCCTTTAAGGTAATTTCCTTGAACTGGCCTTTCTTAACAACGATGCCACTGCCAAATGTTGCTGTGTAGTACTTGCCCGTTGAGTCTATTGTTGTATCGTAAGCAACACTGTCAATGTATACCTTCACATTCTCTATGTCAGTTTTACCTGCGGATCCTGTTTGATTGTAACGCATGCCGAGAAAACGTATGTCTTCGTTCGTTCCTGCTTCAGCCTTAATGGAATTGAGCACAACGTTTTTCGTGCCAATGTCTTTGGACGTCGCCGCATCTTGGTCAAGAGGACCTACGCTCACAGTAACCGTACCAATAGCAAGCGCCGTATTGATGGTATGCGTAGCACCCATAATCGGAAGTGCCCCTGTTACCGTTGCCGATGTGTTCACTGCAACAAGTTTGAGAGAAACAAGCTCGCCTGCGTTGAGGCTCGCTGCAGCTTTCATTGTGCCGGCAACGGCGAGTGTTCGCGATTGACCAGCTTTCACAACGAATGGCTCATTAAGGGTCACCTGATGATCAGAGTTCAGCGTCTTCTCAAGACCAATCTGCATGCCGTCTTCATCAAGAAGCACAACGCCAGAGAAGTTTCCATCTGAACCTGCACCTATGCGCTCAACAACCAAGCTGGTCACGGTCACATCGCCATCAGCCCCAGCTGTAAAGACAACGTTCGTGAATGGAATGCGAGCTGCATTACCCGGAGCGAGTGTATTTGCCGGCTGTACTGCCGCTGCGCTCACCGAGAGACCTGTTCCAACTGCTGCCGGAGGTGGCGGAGTGCCTGGAGGCACCGGAGTCGGTGTTGGTCCTGGCGTTGGAGTCGGTGTTGGCGTTGGAGTTGGTGTTGGAGCTGTCGAGCAGAGCGCATTGAGCTTTGCTCGCGTTCCCGCACCAACAAACCCTGTGCCAGCAGAGAGACCAATTGGAGTCAACACATCTGCCGCGTACATGTTCTGGAACTTAATGACTGCCGCTTTTGTAGCAGGACCAAATGTGCTGGTCTCTTTCCCTGAAGAACCCGCACCCGTGCCGGCAAGTTTTGTGCCGTCAGTCGCGTTAAGGAATTTTTGAAGACTCATAACATCAGCGCCCGTGCTTCCCACTTTGAGGTTTGTTGACCATGTGTACGGGCAAACCGAAGCGGTTGTTGCACCGCCGGAAATTCCCGAGAGCTGAACCTGCAATGACGCAACAAGCGCAAGCAGGTCCGCAATTTGCTGCTGGAGCTCTTCAGTTGTCGCAGCGCCCGCTGTGCCTGCAACTCCAGCCATGCTCAAAGCCATTGCGAATCCCACAAAGCCTGCGACAACTCGCGAAGCAGTGGATTTTCGAGATTTGTAATATTTCATGTATGTAATGTTCATCACGACTTTAAGAATCTAAAAAGTAAATCAAGTCGTGATCACAAGTTAATATATTTTCTATACTTTTAGTAATCGACTAATTAATGCGCCAAAGAATTTCTTTGGCACGAATCTGAATAATCTAGCAAAACACCTTTTATATATCGACCTACAAAAAGCGCGAGCTAATTCTTTTTTAGTAGGGATTGTCTTGCCGACAAAATCCCAAACGTTCTCGTTTGCATCCATTTCGATATTCTTGAGATACGCTCTTCAAAATTTAGAATGACATTTGCGTACGCATGCACATTGCACATCACATCATATCACATAGAGGTGCACATCGTGCATGGACGAAACTTTAGAATCTTTTTTTAGTTACATGTAGCAGCGCAAACCTTAACGAGTAAGGCTTGCATCTCTCCCTAATATTCATTCGGCGCACACGCGTGATTTTCACGTGAGCACAGAATAAATTGTGGCTGTTGTATAGCTTTTCTTGTGTATGTAATTGTCAAAGTTCCATACCCCAACACTGTCACCCAACGGCACAGCTTTCGACCAACAAAAATCGCACCGCACAAAAACAAAAAAGGAGCTACAAAGAAACAAGCTCATCCCCCGTTCGTGGTCGAATCGATTTCCTCTTGTGTATTATAGTCCGCCCTACGCATCGCTGCAAAAGTTCGCTTGTGGATAACTTCACTGCACGTTACGGTGATTCTAAGGCCTAACGCCAACCTATCACTATCAGTGTGCCGTGTACTTTTCATCGCACCACTACGCACAATAATACAATGATAAGAATTGCATACGGGTATTTGAAAGTCAACAAAAAACTACCGTACTTCAGCATTAAAAATACTCGCATCAAGATTATTTCGGCTAGTGAGAATGCGAAATGAACGAGTACGTCATTACCCTTCGGTCCCTGCCGCAAGGTGACCCATATTTTGTCCTTTACGATACGATTGTGTAGGTGCTCCAACGGCGCTCTCCTTCTTTCATAACGATACCGTCTCTCACCAGTGACAAAAGTTCCCGTTGAATCGTTTTTTCACTGCAGCCGCGAACAACTTTTGTTACGTCTTTTATGCTCAATGTTCCCTGTTCGCGCAATACTGCAATAATTGACTCTCGTCGAGTTTTACTGCGAGAGTTTCGAGGTCCCCCTGTCCCGTATGAAACGCGTGGTAGAAGAGGAGCGTATGCGCCTGTTCCAATTCGTGCAGTTTCTTGTCCTTGAAGATGGGTTTCTGGTGTCTTTGATATATCAGACGTCTTTTTCGAATCGCGCGCTTCATCCGCTTGTTCGAGAAGTTCCACAAGCGAGGATTCATGAGGGAGATCGAAAAAGCTTTTGGGAATCACCTGCCCTTCGTGTCCGCTTGTGCGACGACGCGTTTTTGCTTTCTCGAATAGCTCGATTATCTGCTCATACTCTCGTTTGAGTATAAGGAAATTCATTTCAGAAATCGCACCAGAAACGTATGCCACCTCAAGAAGCGAGACCTGGCCAATAATGAGCGGCATGATATCGGCCTTTTCACGAACATTCGGCATCAAACTCCCAGTTCCAAAGTGCAAGACATACGACATGAGCTCAATTCCTTTTTCCCGCAGCTTCCATTTGAGCGGCTCTTCAACAGGAAGAAGATTCGTGATCATGTAGAGCGCCGTTGTAATACGTTCTGTCTTTTTGTGTACAAAATTCGTAAAAGCGTCATTTTTAAAGACATTCATTCGTGGCTTATGCAAAGCGTTGTCTGACAACATATTTGCCTTATTGTTGTCCTTTTCATTTCCCATTTTTTATGTATGTCTGTCTTATATGAAGAGTCCTATTTTGACTGTTTGAGAGATATTGCCTTTTATTTCTCTATCGGACGACCTTAATCTAGCTTGATACAGTCCATCATATACATATCGTCCTTTATAATCAAGTTTCTTCCAGATGTTACCTGCTCACCTCCCAAATCCACCCCATCCCTCCTTTCAAAAAGGAGGGGGTTCACATCCACCCCATCCCTCCTTTCAAAAAGGAGGGGGTTCACATCCACCCCATCAGGAGGGAGTCGCGTTCAGCCTCCCCCTTTATGAAAGGAGGATCGAGGGGGATTTTCCGAAGATGAAGGTGTGAGTAGCTACTCTAATCAATTGACAAGACCTCTTTGTGGTATCATAGGGTATATGCAAACACTTTCTCTGTATGTCACGAAATAACAAAAAAACACAACCACCCGAAGAAGAGAAGCGAAAAAGACTCTTCGGTGATCTCGACAGCGGTACGCGCCGTGTCGTGTGGGGCATCAGTCTTTCTGTGGTAACCATTTTTCTCGTTCTCGCCGCCCTCGGCCTTGCCGGTATGGCAGGAGACACGTTTTTTAAATTTTTCACCTTCCTTCTCGGCATTGGCTATTATCTGCTCCCGATACTTTCCGCCACGCTTTCCATCACACTTCTCATGTCATTTGAACGAGAATTCACCACGACAAAAATCATTGGAGCTCTGTTGTTTCTTGTCTCGGGACTCGGTTTTATCGATCTCTCATTACAAAAGGCAGGAATTGTAGGCCACTTCATTACGCTTCCGCTCCTCAAAATGTTTGATTTTTATGTCAGCTTTGCCGCACTCGCAGCACTGCTTCTCATCTCAACGGTAATCCTGTATAACTCACGCGTCCTATTTTCGCCATTCGGTTTTCTGCACAAGTTACTTGAACGACAACCGAAAATACATGACACAACAACCGCTTCAAACGCAAAACAAGAGGGAGCGGGTACGGGAGAAATAGCAGGAGAAAAGAAGAAAGAGGCAGAACCTCTTCCTTCTTCCGATGAAAAGCTTCGCGCACCATCCCAAGAAAAACTACACATCTCAAACAACAGTGCATCAACAGAAAAAGCAAGGACACGATCGTCGCCCATGGTCACTCCTTGGAGCGGCACCTACATTCCGCCGCCTCTTGATCTGCTCAAAGAAGATCACGGAAAACCGAGTGTCGGCGACGTGAAAGCAAACGCAAATGTCATCAAGCGGACGCTCCAAAACTTCGGCATTGTCGTTGAAATGAGCGAAGTCTCCATAGGCCCGTCATTCACCCGCTACGCGCTCAAACCAGCCGAAGGCGTCAAGCTCTCAAGAATAGTCGGAATGCAACGAGAACTCGCGCTCGCGCTCGCGGCGGATCCTGTTCGCGTGGAGGCTCCGATACCCGGCAAATCTCTTGTCGGTGTCGAAATACCAAACTCTACAAAGTCGATCGTCGGTATAGGCACCCTCCTCGGGTCACCGGAATTCACACAATCGGAAAAACCCCTGCTTGTCGGTTTGGGGCGTGACATCTCCGGCAAAGCGATATTTGCAAATCTGGCGCGCATGCCACACCTTCTTGTCGCTGGGGCCACAAATTCGGGCAAATCGGTCACTATTCACGCACTCATTAACTCTCTCTTGTACAGAAACTCTCCAGAGAATCTGCAGTTCATCATGGTTGATCCGAAACGTGTTGAACTCACCGCATACAACAACATCCCACATCTTCTCACCCCCGTCATCACAAACGCAAAAACAACAATCGCCGCGCTCAAGTGGGCATCACAAGAAATGGACAGGCGATACGACATATTTGAAGCGGAACAAGTCCGCGACATAGACTCCTATCACAAAACTATCCTTGCACCGGCCCTTAAAAAGGCGGCTGAAGAAAAAATCCCGAATGAGGGAGCTTCCACGTTGCCTGAACGAATGCCCTATCTTGTCATTGTCGTCGACGAACTCGCAGATATCATGCCCGTATATCCGCGAGAGCTTGAGTCCGCTATCGTGCGCATTGCGCAAATGTCTCGCGCCGTCGGTATTCACCTGATACTTTCAACACAGCGTCCAAGTGTCAACATCATAACCGGCCTCATCAAAGCGAATATACCCGCACGCATCGCGCTTCAAGTCACGTCACAAATTGATTCACGAACAATTCTTGATATCGGTGGAGCTGAAAAGCTCCTTGGGGCCGGCGATATGCTCTATCTTTCAGGAGAAATGTCTAAGCCCATACGTTTGCAGTCCGCATTTATTTCAGAATCTGAAACAAAAAACGTCGTCGCGTACCTTCGCAATGCATATTACGATAGAATTCCAAGAGAGCTTAATCTTGATGCAAACCAGAACGCACGGACCTTTTTTGAATCCGCAATGAGCAAAGACGGGCGAAACGCCGAAGACGAGGACGATCTCTACGAAGAGGCGAAACAAATCGTCATTGAGGCAAAAAAAGCATCAACTTCTTTCCTTCAGAGAAAGCTGCATGTGGGATATGCTCGCGCGGCACGTCTCGTTGATATGCTCGAGGAGCGCGGCATTGTCGGTCCCGGAGAAGGCGCGAAGCCACGCATGCTCCTTGGAGCAGAAAACGACTTCAATGACGACGAGGAGGATCTAATCGCATATAACAGTTAATCTAGGCGCATATGCGGTCGGCGCGAACATATGTGCAGCTCGGGATGGGAGCCATTTTTTTACTGCTCTTACTGCTTTTCATATTTCACCAGACCCGTGGGCTTCTCACGGGAGTCTCCATTCTCATAGAATCGCCAGAAAATGGCGCGCTTCTCCATGAGCCGCTTCTTACCGTGAAAGGTACGGCAAAAAAAGTGGCATTTATCAGCCTCAATGGGCGACAAATCTTCACAGACGAAAACGGCCTGTTTGAGGAATCATTGCTGCTCGCCCCCGGTTATACTATAATCACCCTGTCAGCGGAAGATACGTTCAAACGCACAGTTCAAAAACAGATTGAGGTTGTGTATGCCCCGGAGAACACCCTGCCTGTCGACGGACGGACGGCAAGTAGCTCTCCGGTGGTTATTGTTCCCGCCGGAACATCAACAACACTTCAACAGCGATAGCGTTTTAGACTTTAATAGGACTTACGCATATGGGTGTCTTTGCGAGGTACTCCGAAGCAATCTAGAATTCGTGAGACCTAAGAATAAGCCTGGATTGCTTCGCGCAAAGCGCTCGCAATGACGAAAAGAATGATTTGCGTAGGTCCTATTTAAGTATCTTTGCTCTCATTTATTACTACCATCCACAGATTATGGCATTTAGAAAAGTATCGAAGAAAGTCGACAACATTGAACCGACTGAAAAAGTCATCAAAAGCATCGAGGAAACTATCAAAGCGATTAAAACAAAATTTGGCGAAGACGCCATCATGAAACTCGGTGAAAAGCCACGGGTTGATGTCGGCGCCATTTCAACAGGCTCTATCGGCCTCGATGCCGCTCTCGGCATCGGCGGCCTTCCCCGCGGCAGAATAGTTGAGATTTTTGGACCTGAATCCTCGGGAAAAACAACACTTGCGCTCCATTGCATTGCTGAAGCACAGAAAAAGGGAGGTCTCTGCGCATTTATAGATGCAGAGCACGCCATGGACCCAGAATATGCCGGAAAACTCGGGGTTCGCACTGCCGATCTTCTCATTTCACAACCAGACACGGGTGAACAAGCGCTTGAAATCACAGAAAGTCTCGTACGAACCGGCAATCTTGATATTATTGTCATTGATTCTGTCGCCGCTCTCACACCAAAAGACGAGATCGAGGGAGATATGGGAGCACAGCATGTTGGAAAACAGGCGCGCCTTATGTCTCAAGCTCTCCGCAAACTCACCAGCATTGTGGCTCGTAGCAAGACCATCATCATTTTCATCAATCAAATACGTATGCAAATCGGCGTCATGTTCGGTAATCCTGAAACAACTCCGGGCGGAAAGGCCCTCAAATTCTATACATCCGTCCGACTCGATATTCGCCGCATCGCTTCAATCAAAAAGGGTGAAGAAGTCATGGGGTCTCGAACACGGGTTAAGGTAGTCAAAAACAAAGTCGCCGCCCCTTTTAAAAAAACCGAATTTGATATTTTGTATGGCGAAGGCATATCGCGCGAGGGAGAAATGCTCGCTCTTGGAGAAAAATTCAGCACGATTGCAAAATCCGGCGCATCATACAGCTATGGCGAACACAAACTAGGGCGCGGATATGACGCAGCGCGTATTTTTCTTCGGGAAAATGCCCCTGTCGCCGACGCCCTCCTCGCGGACATTCGCAAAGAACTGACTACGCAATCATCGTAGGTATCCTGCGCACACTGCAAAAAACAGAGTTCACCAGCTGGTGGACCCTGTTTTTTGATTTCGCAAACTTAGGCTTTAAGTAAAAATAACTTCCGCATCTCGCTTTCATATTTCCGCAATCTTTAATTTTTTCTCAATCACAAATCTTTCATCGTAGCTCGCTACGCCTTATTAGGGAACTTATTTTTACTTAAAGCCTTAATGCTTTTGGGTATATACGATTTCAGTTTCGCGCATGTGCAACCTTTGGATGCCTTTGCGTCTGCAGATTGCGAGCGGCGTTCCGCACAAACCAAATACCGAGAGATATGAATCCAACAGCTATCGTCTGTACCCAAACTTCAGTATTCACAAAGGAGTTGAAGTAAAATTCAGCAAATGCGAGTGGTTGTGTTATTTGAGGCATATTGGTAACCACCGAGGACATTGAAACGTACATGAAGAGCTGCAATGTCAGGAATGAGAACATATATGTTTGAAGAGCCATAGGACTCGTCGCCTTTCGAAATACGTATATCGTCCAAATTCTCCTCATGATTCTTTTTTGCAATGCAGTGTTATTCATAATAACAAAAATAATTCTTATAATGCTCCGCTTGATGTTCCAATGTTTACATTCTTAAATTCTTCCTTGGCGCGATGAACGCGTGTTTTGATCGCTCCCACAGAGACACCTTCTGCTGCCGCAATTTCAGCCTGACTTTTGCCCTCTATAAAATACATATAGAGCACGTTACGAAAAGGGGCTGACATTTTCTCAAAAACCGAGAGAACCAGATCCGCGGTTTCAAACTTCTCGAATTGCCGACTAAGCGTATCGGGAATGATCGCTTCAAGCTCCTCTGAAAGCGGCACCGTGGCATTTCTTTTTTTCTTCATTTTCTGATAGTGCGTGAAACTCGTATTCATCAGAATCTTATACGCCCACGATTTGAACGTCGCTCCCTCCTGCACCTCAAAATTCTTGGCGTATCGATAAATCTTGGTAAATGTATCTTGCACGACATCTTCCGCATCTTCTTTTGTGCCAACAACCTGTTCCGCCTTTCTCTCAAACGCGTCCTGATAACGTTCGAGGAGCATCGCAAATAGCGACGGTTGATACACCGAAAGAGCGAGAACTTTTTCGTCGCTTTCGTGCGTAAGATCAGTTTCTGTTTCGTGTAAGTCTAACAACATATTGGCCTATGGTTACGAGTTTTAGAGTATTTTGGGCCCCAACCCCTATCCCCCGTATCATAATCAACCTTTTCATATATTGCAACCTATAGTGCAACAAAAAGGTTGCGGGTATAGTAGACCTGTTCCCAAATATCTTTTGCGCATGCAACAATATGCGGCCTGTCAAAATGCGACCTTTCTCTTTTTATACTTTTCTGCTACACTGCCCTCGCTATGTATGAATATAATGAAATAGTGCCGCGGACTTACATTGTCCTCGATGGCGAGCCGTACGAATGCATTGCATCGCACGTTTTTCGCAAACAGCAACGAAAACCGGTCAATCAAACGAAGCTTAAAAATCTCATCACCGGTAAAGTAGTTGAGCACGCTTTCCACGTTTCAGAAAAAGCGGAGAAAGCAGATATAACCGGAAAAAAGGTTGTATATCTCTACAACACGAAGGGAGCATACTGGTTCTGCGATGAAAAAGATAAAAGTAACCGCTTTAGTATTGACGTCTCTCTTGTTGGAGATCAGGGTAGATTTCTTAAAACCAATGACACCGTGGAGGCGCTTGAATTTGATGAAAAAATCATCGGGTTCAGACTCCCGATCAAAGTAGAATTGCTCGTCACCGAGGCGCCGCCTGCCGTGAAAGGAAATACCGTTTCTGGAGGAACAAAGCAAGCAACACTTGAGACTGGTGCAACTATTAATGTACCGCTCTTTGTAGACGAAGGAGATATTGTCCGAATCAATACAGAAACAGGAGAATACGCTGAACGGGTTGCCAAAAAGTAGCAAA
This sequence comes from Parcubacteria group bacterium Greene1014_15, assembly GCA_007376725.1. Lineage (GTDB taxonomy): Bacteria > Patescibacteriota > Minisyncoccia > Phycocordibacterales > VMGT01 > VMGT01. The sequence goes on from VMGT01000019.1 coordinate 12,129, forward strand.
AGCGTTCCTTCGAAGATTCAAAGGAACGCAGAGAGAGGTTTCATCTTAAAAAAAGGTTGTCAAAACATTCCCAATCGTGCTCATATCTTCTAGTGTAACCAAAGTAATAGGTTTCCCCCACCTAGTGACAATCATCACGGGCACCGAAACAATACTTGCAACTGTGCTGCTCACCAACAAAAAACTAGCGATTGGTGTGGGCGGCGGCGGAGAGGATCGCCTCAAATGTCTATGGAACAACATCGTACACGCGATCAGAACAAAGATCACAAACAACGAGGCGTAAGCACCAATAGCAACACCCGAAACTATTCCGCCAAGCAAAAACACAATTAACCACTGCACCATGCAAAAACACTCCCTATTTGCAGAATCGTGATTATGACACTTCAAACTTGCTAAAAACTACTATAGCAAGGACAAGATACAAGATCAAGAAAACTATCTCGAAACAAAAGGAAGGAGCCCGAGAAACCGTGCGCGCTTGATGGCAGCGCTTAATTCCCGCTGTTTCTTCGCTGAAAGTCCGCTTTTCTTGCGCGACATTATTCGCGCATGCGGTGTAAGAAATTTTTTGAGCGTTGTTGTATCTTTATAATCAATACGGCGCACTGATGTATTGATAAGCACATTTTCTTTCTCTGTTTGTATATTTTTCATGTTTAGAAAGGAATGTCTTCGGGGTTGATCTCTTCTTCGGGGTACTCGATTGTTTCCTCTCCACTGCTCGCCACAACCGGTTGTGGCGCATAACTGCTCGGCGTTCCTGTTGTTCCCGCACCCGCAGCACCACCGCTTCCTTTGGGACCAAACTGCACCCTGTCGGCAACAATCTCCGTACGATACTTTTTTTGGCCATCAGCCTCCCAACTCCTTGTCTGCATTCTTCCCTCAACAAATGCCGAATTGCCCTTATGTAAGTATTGAGCCGCTGTTTCGGCCTGGCGCCCAAACACGACGATGTTGTGAAAGTCGGATGATTCCTGGCGCGCACCCTCGCGATCTTTCCAAACCCGATTCGTCGCAATCGAGAACGTTGTTACCGCAATGCCCGAAGGAAGAGCCCGCTTTTCAGGATCCCTTGTTAAATTGCCATACACCATTGCTTTGTTGATATACATACAAATGTTTTATTAAAATTATTCTGCGATAAGCTGCTCAATTGATCGGTCGAGCTCTTCATCGGAAATCGTGCTTTCAGGCTCTCGCACTCTTCCTTCCTCAATACTACCAGGTTGTTTTGTCGAGAGCACGGGAGATCTCGGGGCAAAGAGGGTATTTTCACGCACCGTACGAACAAGAATGAATCGAAGGATACTTCCGAGCTTATCAAAATCTCCCTTGAGTACCTCTACACTTTCCGGAGCAATTTCGAATTTGATCCATCCAAAGTAACCAGTACTAAAAACTTGATTTCTTTCTCCAATCGCCTTTCGCATTTCATAAGCCAAGCTGCGCATAGCGGGAAACTCATCGGAAATAGACACGCCTCCGTGCTGTTCTATTGCAGACTGAATCTTCCCAACTTCGGTTCCGAGGTCTGACTCGGCAATAAGGGGTACAAGAAAATAGCCTACCTCGTAGACTTTGAGATCCCCCAAATCGGGGCTTTTTTTAGTACTTTCAGAGTTTTCTGCCATGGGAAAAGACTATCACGCGAAACCTCTGTCTGCAAGCAAATCAGAAGTTGCAAACAACTGGCTTCTTGGTATAGTTTTTTATAGACAAAGAACATCCTTTCACGAGATTATTAGAGGAGTGAGAGCAATGGGCATGATTGATCGGACACTATTAGCAGCCATCGACAAGGCGCCAGATTCTGCAGCAGAAACGGCAATTATTCTACGCCTAAGCGAACCTTGTGACGACCGACAAAGATCCGAAATAGAGCTTTGTGGTGTAAAAATCGATACCGTATCGGTTAGAATCGTGACCGGCAGTATTTCGATCGGAAAAATCCGCAAGCTAAGCCACTTGCCGTACATTCTTTCAATTAAGGCCCCGATAGAACACCACTTGGCAAACAAAGCGTAACGAATAACGGCAGGAAGCTCCGAAAGACAAACTTCCGGAGCTTTTTTCTGATTTTATGCAAGTCGAAAAACACGAAGTGCGTTGTCAACAAGTACACTGCGTACTTTTTCAAAATCTTCATTTCGAATCTTCGCAATCTGTTCAACAACATATTTTACATAAAGAGGTTCGTTTCGTTTGCCACGGAAAGGAACCGGCGTCACATACGGCGCATCCGTTTCGGAGAGAATATACTCAAGTGGAATGAATCGTATCGCCTCGTCATAATCGCGGGTAAATGTCGTCACACCCCCAAAAGAAAAAGAAAATCCAAGTTCGAGAAGCGCTCGGGCATGAGCAACTGTTCCCGTAAAGAAATGTATGATGCCCGGATTTTCGGGAAATATATTCTTACGCTCGCTTGCAAGAAAAGGAATCAGGTCGTCAAAAGCATTTCTACAATGAATCATGAGCGGTTTGCTGACTGCACGCGCCACTTCAATATGCCCCCACAGTGTGGCATACTGCTTCTCTTTTGTTTCCTCACTCAAACGATAGTAATCAAGCCCGCACTCGCCTATCGCCACGACAACATCTTCTTGTGCCAACTTTGTATAATATGCAATGTCAAACTCTTCCCCGCGAGACGTAAATTTCTGATCAGCGCCGAGCTCTTTTGCATCATGATGCGACTTTTCAGTATGTATTGGATGTAATCCGACTGTGGCATATACTCCATCTCCAAATTTCTTTGCGATTTCTACAGCATTACACGATGTATCTTTCTGCGTACCAACATTCACCATCCACGTATGAGCATCAAGAGCACGACGAAGTACTTCCTCGCGATCTGTATCGTACGCGACAAAATGAGCATGTGTATGGACATCGAAATACTGTGGTATTGACATAATATATTTTTGTGATAAAATTTTTATAGTAACTACACTTACTCTTTCTTGGGAGACAGTAGCCATGCTCATCGAAGCTGCAACGAAAAAAATTGTCCACAATGATGCGCTTTTGATCGTAGAATTGTGGAGAGATCATGAAAGACTTGCTTGTATTGGAACACCCGGAACTACACACGACCCGATCCACAGTTTCCGATTAGTTGGAAATTTAGTACAGTGTTATTTATGTAAAAACCTATATGACCCCTCGCCCTTTCGGAAGAAATATCGAAACAAGTGATTATTTCCTCACAAACAGCGATTCGGGCATGTTGTTGCCCTGAATCGCTGTTATTATTTTCTCCGCAGTCTCTGGAAGAAAGGGTGCGAGCATGAGACCAATCTCGTGCAAATCCGCAACCAATTTTTCAATAACAGTCACTCCCTCCCCTTTGTTTTCTTTTATGAGCTTGAATGGTTGTGTTTCCTGAATATATCTATCGAGTTTCCCAATATATTCCCACACAACATTCGCCGCTTTTTGAACGTCAAAAACATCGAGCGCATCTCTAAATTCTTGAGGAAATTCTCCACTGCTTAATGGCACGGGACTCGTTAGATGCGTCTCCGCCATTTTCATAATACGCGCGGTCAAATTGCCAATGCCATTTGCCAGATTTGCATTATACGCTGCTTTGAATTGTTCGTCCGTAAAGTCGCCATCTTCGAATGTCGAAATTTCACGCACCAAATAGTACCGAAGCGCATCAACACCATATTCTGCGACAATGTCGAGAGGATCGACAACATTGCCGATGCTTTTGCTCATTTTTTGCCCTTTGCTCGTCACAAAGCCGTGTATGATAATTTTCTCTGATGGAGGAAGGTCTGCGGAGAGAAGCATCGCCTGCCACATGGCAGACTGCTGACGAAGGTTGTCTTTGCCGGCAAATTGTATAACCGGCCACCATGTTTGAAATTTCTCCATGTCCGTCGGCCAACCAATCGCCGAAATGTAATTAACGAGTGCATCAAACCACACATACATGGCGTGCGCATCGTCATCCGGCACCGACACTCCCCACGGCATTTTTTCTTTAATACGAGAAATACTGAAATCTTTGAGTCCATCTTCGACAAATCTGGCGATCTCATGCATCCGCGATTCTGGAATAACAAAGTCTGGCTTCTTCGCGTACAAATCAAGAAGCGGCTGCTGATATTTTGAGAAGCGAAAGAAATAATTTTCTTCTTCAATATTTTCAATCTTTTTTCCCGGATGAATCGGGCACTCGCCGTTAATAAGCTCTGAATCAGTTTTTTCAAGTTCGCAGCCAACGCAGTATTTAATCGAGTACATCTTCTTGTAGATGTCGCCGTTCTTGAGACAAATCTTCCAAAATTCTTGTGCGGAAGCAAGGTGGTGGGGATCAGTCGTGCGGATAAAGTTATCAAAACTCAAGTTGAGCTGATGACGAAAGTCGTCAAACACCTTGGCATTTCTATCTACATATTCCTGAACAGGAATTCCTTCTGCCTCGGCCATCCGATAGATTTTAAGACCATGTTCGTCCGTCCCCGTATTAAAAAAAACGTCAAAGCCTACTGCACGTTTGTATCGAGCAATCACGTCGGCCTGCACAAATTCAAGGGCATGGCCCATGTGCGGCTTGCCATTCACATACGGAAGCGTCGTCGTAAGATATATTGAACCTTTGCCTTTCATTATGCGATTTCGTGCATACAATCGTTATGTGACCTTTTCAAGAGCATCTTCTTCGGCCATTTTTCGCCGCTCCACATCCCCAATATACTCGAAGAGCGCTGCCGCTATCGGCACTGAAAGCATAACTCCGAGAAATCCTGCCAACCGAGCACCGATAAGAAGCGCCAAAATAACAAGCATGGGGGGCACTCCCACAACCTTGCGGACAACCAAGGGGTAGATCAGATGATTCTCAAACTGCTGCACAAGCACATAAAATCCCGCAACAACAAGCGCCGCATTGATACCACCTTCCGGAATATACGCCATGCCGCTTATAAACGCTACGATAACTGCGGGTATTGCCGCGAGAATAGGGCCAAATACCGGAATGATTTCAAATACCGCTGAAAGAACAGCGAGCAAAAGCGCATGCTCCACGGAAAAAATGGTTAAAAGAAGATACACGATAAGACCTACGAGAAAGCCCAGGATTATCTGTCCCTGCATCCACCGTCCAATCTTGATCTGCGAGCGGCGCCACAGATCAACAACATATTTTTTGTGCTGCAGGGGCGTCACCACTCCTAAAAAATTCACGACACCGTCATCCTGAACCGCAAGATAGAATGAAAGAACAACAATAAGAACCATGCTCACGATGCTTCCGAAAATCGCCCCAACAACTTTGAATATACCCGTTCCCGTTTGAGAGAATGTCGTACGCAAATTTTCAACCAACTCCGTTATTGAAAAACCGTTGGCAAGACCATCGATCCCCGGCTGCAAAATCGACGGGCTATGGTCGCGCAGCGGCCCCAAAATTATATTTGCATCAATATATGACGGAACAGTGGAGAGAAAAGAGGCTGCGTCATCAAGCACTTGTGGTATGAAAAAGAAAAGAAGCACGGCAAAACCGACAATAAAACTAAGATAGATTGTGAGAACAGCAATGACACGCGGAATACCGAATCTCCTAAACCAGGCAATAGCCGGTTCCGCCGCAGAAGCGATCACCACCGCCATCAGAATAATGAGTACGAGATCCCAAAAAAAATATACTCCGGCGATAAGAAGCAGCAGGAGTAAAATACGCATCATGGTATCCGTCGTAATGGTAACTATGACATTTTTCGGTTCACGTTCCATGCGCTCCAGTATAGCACGCATAGCGAACTATGCGGGAACAATTCTTTCTTCGATATAGAGAGTAAGCTCGTCGAGCTTCACCCGTTCTTGCTTGCCGCTGTCCCGATCACGGACGGTCACCGTGTCATCCTCAAGTGTCGTGAAGTCAACCGTCACGCACAGCGGCGTACCGATCTCGTCCTGACGGCGATAACGTTTGCCGATATTGCCATTATCATCAAAGGCGGCAGCAAAATCTTGTTTTCGCAGTGAGTCAAAGACAGCCCGAGCCTTCTTCACCAAATCAGGCTTATTCTTCAAAAGAGGAAAAACGGCAACCGACACCGGCGCAAGGTGTGCGGGAAGTTTAAGATATACGCGAGTCTCGGAACCAAGTTCATCCTCTGCGTAACTTTCGAGCAATACTGCAAGAATAGTGCGATCGAGGCCAAATGACGGCTCGATAACATGCGGCATAAAACGCTCACCGGTATCGAGATCTTGGTAGTTCAGGTCAACCGAACTTGCCGCCGCATGAGAACGCACATCGAAATCCGTCCTGTATGCAAGTCCATACAATTCTTTTCGGCCAAACGGAAATGAATATTCAAAATCAATCGTTCTTTTTGAATAGTGCGCGCGATCTCCCGTTTCCACTTCGAGCTCGTGCACATTTTTCGCCGCAAGACCGATACTTTTTGTCCAATCACGCACGTGTTTTCTCCAGAGTTCGAAATACTGCTCCCATTCGTTCTCTTTGACAAAATACTCAATTTCCATCTGTTCAAATTCTCGCGTGCGAAATAAAAAATCCCGCGGCGTAATTTCATTCCGGAATGCCTTGCCGATCTGCGCAATACCAAAGGGCAGCTTCGGATGAAATGAGTCAACGATATTTTTGAAATTTACAAAAATTCCTTGCGCGGTTTCCGGTCGAAGATACGCAATTGATGACGAGTCGCGGACAGCGCCCACATTTGTTTCAAACATCATATTAAATTGCCGCGGATCGCCTAAGGCGCCACCGCACGTAGGGCACATTTTCTTTTCCGCACGTTCACGAATGTGATCAGCTCGGAAACGATGCTTGCATTTTGTGCATTCAATAAGCGGATCTGTAAAACCCTCGACATGGCCAACTGCTTTCCACACATTCGCATTCATAAGAATGGCCGCGTCAATACCATACATGTCGCTGCGATCGTCCACAAACGTCTTCCACCAGAGCTTCGTGATAGTATTCTTCAATCGCACACCCATCGGGCCATAGTCCCACGTACCGGCAAGACCGCCATAAATTTCTGATCCCTGGTAGACAAAACCGCGCCTCTTACAGAGAGACACAACACGTTCAAGAAGCGAAATTTCCCGTTCTTTTGTCATGTTTTTTTATCGAGCTTGATGCAAACTAGTATGAATAAACTTGATCAAAATCGATGAGATGCGAGGCGTCGAGGTGCATAATTGTGAGACGTATTCCTTATACGATGAGCGATTAGGCACCGATGACAACGAAGCAGATCGCGATTTTCAGCAAGCTTATGGAACTACAATCCCATCACGCATCTTAAAAGTAGGTTCCGTGGAAAACCGAGTTGTCAAAGCGCGCGCGCTAGATCGCACATCTGCGCCAGTGAATCGATCTTTTCCCGTAAACTCCGCCACACCCATTATGTCAACTCCGTTGCCAATCTGCGTCACAGATGGCGTGAACACCACCTGAAACGATACCTCCCGGGGAGCCGCTATGCCACCGATCCCCGCCTTAAGCGTACCAACATTCCAGATCACGAGACCTCCGATCTCATGAAAGGAGACGCTCTCTGTTGTCGGTTCAACAATGTTCATGAAACGAACAAATGAGGGCAGCGTCGCGATTACTTGCCCACCGGAAAGTTCATTTGTTGTATTTGTTAAACTCCACGTTACCGTATACGTCGATTCTTTATCGGCCTGCGGCGGTATAGGTCCTGTATTTATAAACGGCCCGGAAAGACGTGTCAAACGGGGAGCAATGGTCACGTCGGTATTGATAATAACGCGCGTTGTGGCAGTAGATTCAAGCTTCTCGGGTACATTCGATTCACTCACGCGCTGCCCGCGCACCGTAACCTCAAAAACAAGTTCCGGATTGCGCAACGCCATCATTATCGCTGAACTTTTCTGAAGCGTCGAAAAACCAAAGCTGACATTCCCCGTTTCACCGGGAGTGATAGACCGTAACACATCAACAGTCTGGCTGTCCCATCGCAGCACATTATCGACAGAACGGAAGAAGCCCCTCTGCGACATAACCGAGTTTTTATCGAGCGCATCACCCTTTATGCGTACTTCGATTTCGACATTATCAATGGCTGTCTGAAGATTATTCACCCACGCAACATCCGCACGAAGTGTTTTGCCCGATAGGATAATATGTTCATCGGCCTTTTTGTCTTCAACTAAAAAGTCAACACCGATAAACGGCCGCTCAATATATACGGACTGAATCGAAGTCATGAGGGGCGTTTCAATTGTACGCTCGTTCGCATCAGGTTGAATCCCCGTTGCAAAGCGAAAAATACGTTCATCTCCGTCCTGACCTGCAATAGTCCCGATGATCTTAAACTTCTGTTTTCCTTCCGGCGGAAGATCTCCGACACGCCAAACATTTGTGCCAAAAGTCGGCCGCGGCTGTGCGCTCACAAATGAGAAACCGAACGGATAGTCAGCAATGAGCAAAACATCCTCCGTCACCACACTTGCATTGGAAGACACAACAACATCGAGTTGCATTTCCTGTCCTGAATTCGCCTTTTTTATTGTGTGCACGGTAAGGCCTGCGGGAGAACTGCCGAGAAATACATTATATATTTTTTCTTTATGGAGCGTTGCATTTGAGCCGATAACCGTATATTCAAGCGTCACACGTATCGACTGGGCGCTCCCTTCTTCGCCGAAAAGAATCGCGCGTGTTGATTTCTGTATACTTTCACCGGAACGAATCGTTCCGACCGTTTCTCGCACACGAGGCAACTCTCTTGTAACATCAACGGCTGAACGCGTTCCAGGGGGGTACTCAACAATGAGATCTGCAAGCAGTAGGTCTGTCGTATTATTATTGGTCAATGTAATTTGCAGCGATGCCTCCTCTCCGCCATCAACCGTTGTCGGTCCGGAAATAGCAATATCAATATTGTCGGATGATATTATATTCTGTCCGATCAAGAAAAGGTATGCCGAAATGCCGGCGGCAACAAGAAAGAAAGCGAATGACAGCAGTAAAAATGTTCTCGCGGCAAACTTACCCTGCGGCCGCGGCCTATACGTAAGCGGCACGACATTGCTTTCTTTTTTCTCATGCTCCCATTCGCCTTGTATATCTTTTCGATATGCCCCCAGCCTGCGGTGTGCCCGCTCAACTGTTTCAGAACGTCTGGAATACAAACTCTGCTCAAGACGCTCTACGCGCCCAAGACGAGCATCTTGCGTATCGTTATCTGCACTATTTTCGCTCTTCTCTTCTTCCATAAAAATCTATCCATCCATTATACAGCAGTTTTGGGCGCATGCGTTTCAATCCCTGTAGAAAACTTCTATAGGTGGGTCAGCCGCAAAGAGCGGTTAATTTCATTTCGAATCACGTGCTGCATTTTTTCGACATACGAAAGAGTCGTCTCGGAAATATGTTTGCCTTCCCCTTCTTCAAACAACTCCGCAAACGGCGCTCCTTTTGAAAAATACCCAAATGCCTGCAGCATGCGCGCAACCGTAATATACTCAAGCATTCGTACTTCATGTCTGTCCACAGCAGTATTAAAAAAGTATTCAAACAGTTGGCGTAATTCGTCGTAGAATACCGGAAAGGGTTCGTCAGGCGGCGCAAGACGTTTGAGAAGCGAGAGAAGCTGCATGGCGAGATGTCGCGCTTGCGGTTTTTCTTTTAGTGAATCATCAATATTGCAAATCTTGAGAGCGTTTGTGAACCGCCACATTTCTTTGCCGCGCACAAAACCTACGTTCGTAATCGCATAATCCTCGAGGTGATAGCGGAGTTTAGACTGCACCAAACGGACACTCTGTACACGGCCACTCACAAGACCAAAATCACGCGTAAAGACAGCAACATAGCGGCTCGCCTCGCCACATGCCGTGCCACCGAGAACTATTCCTTCACTGCGGTATACAATATGCGACATAGTTTAAACGACAATGCGCAAAGAATACACAAGACCGTTCATTTCAACTTTTTCTCCAACGACGCCGTTTTCTTGCTTAAATTCACGAACTAAAGCTGTCTTTCGAATCCGTTCTTCATAACGGCCGAGCACCTCTCTCTCCTTCTCACCCCCTTGATACACAACAACAACTGTATCTTTCGGCGTCAAGTTTAGTTTCTTGCGTTCATCCTGAATCACCCGTATCAATTCACGCATGGTTCCTTCTTCAAGAAGTTGCGAAGTTAGTGTTGTGTCAAGTTCACAGTCAACCGAAAGGTTGCTCCGGAATTCAATCTCTTTCACATTCAGTTCCTCACGCATCTCTTTTAATAATGCCTCTGTATCAACACCCCACACAGATGGCGTTTTTCCACCGTCTGTTTTAAAAGACACTTTTCCCAAAGGCTGGCGAACCTTGAGAGCTTTTGCCGCTCGCGCTTCAAGGCCTAGGGACACAAATTTTCGAGCTACCTCCATGCTTTCAATGCGTTCCTTGTCCCCCTTTTCAGATTTCTCTTCGGGCCACAGGGCAAGGTGCACGCTCTCCACATCATTGGGTCGCTTCATATGCAGGTAAACATGCTCGCTCAAAAATGGCATAAATGGTGCCATAATTTTCGAAAATTCAAGCAAAACGTATCGTGTCGTTGCAAGGGCATCTTCACGAACATGCAAATTGTCGCTTTTCATGCGATCGCGGGAACGACGAATATACCACTGGGAAAAGTCAGAAATGAAATCGCGTATATTTCGCGCAGGCTCAAAGAGACGAAAGGTGTCAAGATATTCTCCCGTTTTTTCCGCGAGTAATCGCAATCGTGAGAGTATCCATCGGTCAAGTATCTGCGTACTGTTTGCATGCGGAGGAACATCCCTCTCGGCATACAGATCGTAAAATTGCATGATATTCAGAAGCGGATTGAACACTTTCTTGATGATCTCATCAATAGTCTTTTCGTCGAAATTTTTAGATTCCCCGGGCTGGTTGATGGCGTACATCCAGAACCGCAAAGCATCAACACTGTATTTCTCTATCATCTCCCATGGATCGACGACATTGCCAACTGATTTGGACATCTTTTTTCCTTCCGCATCGAGAATATGCCCAAGACAAATCACGTTTTTGTACGCTTTTCCGCACCCCATAAGCACACCAACGGCATGGAGCGTATAGAACCATCCGCGCGTTTGATCAATCGCTTCAGAAATATAGTCGGCAGGGTACCCAACACCCTCAACCCATTCCCTGTTTTCCATCGGATAATGGTCTTGCGCAAACGGCATCGCGCCGGAGTCAAACCAAACATCCAAAACTTCGGGAATGCGGGTTAGTTGATTTCTTTGTTCATTCATAAGTACATGCTCGTCAATATATGGACGATGTAAATCGAGCTCATATTCTTCATTGTGCGGAAGCGGTGTAAAATCAAGTTTCTCAAAACCCGCGGTTGAAATAAAATCACCCATGATGCTAGCGCCTACACCGATCGCTTCTTTGCGAGTGAGACTATGAGCGGCGGCGTGGAGCATCCAGAGCGGCGTGCTGTGAGAGATAATGAGAATACTCTCGTTCTGATATTTTCGTTCCAGCTCGTAGAGTGCGTCACCCATACGGCATTTGACGTCTGCGAGACTTTCACCATTCGGACACGACTTTTCAAACCGTTCCATGTCGCTCGTAAAATACGTATCGTCGGCATCAGTGCGCTCACCTTCAAGGTCACCCACGTTGTATTCAGACAGACGATCGTCTATCGTGATCGCTTCTGGCAACAGAGAGAGTACTTTCGCAATAATCTCCGCTGTTTCCCTCGTTCGGATAAAAGGAGAAGCAACAATTCTTGTAATACCGAGATTTCGCATTTTTTCAGCCGTACTTTTGACTTGCTCTTTACCAAGTACCGTAAGATGGTGTTTGTTTTCTTTATGCGAACTCAATATGTTTGCGACATTGTTGTCCGCCTCTCCGTGGCGCATCATCGTATAGGTATTGCCCGATTTCTTTGTATATTTTTTAAGCGTTGTAATTGAATCAACAACTACAAGTTCTCCCGTTGCCGCATTTTTCCAAAACGGCAAGGGCGTTCCCCAATACCGTTCACGCGAAATCGCCCAATCTTTAATTTCACGCAGCCATTCTCCGAAACGACCATCTCGAATATGCTCCGGCTCCCAGTGAATATCCTCATTTTCTTTCACCAATTCTTCTCGCAGTGCAGACATTCGTATATACCATGAATCGCGCGCAAAATAGATAAGCGGTGTCTTGCAGCGCCAGCAATGCGGATACGTGTGCTCAATTTTTTCTTTCTTAAAAAGAAGGCCACGCTCGTGCAAATCCTTAATAATATCAATTGCAACATCACGAACATTCTTTCCCGCGAGAAATTCCGTCTCGGAAATAAAATCTCCTGCTTCATTGATAAGATGCACTTTTGGTAGACCCACAGCCGTACCCAAAACAAAGTCGAGAGCACCATACATGACTGCCGTATGCACGATGCCGGTGCCATCTTCAGCACCAACAAAATCCGCAGAATAGACTTTGTATGCATTCGGCATTTTTTCTTCCTCACTTGACGGCAACGCATTCCGCAGATACTGATAGAGCGGCTCATATTCAAGACCAATCAGCTTTTCCACAGATACGTCTGTTGCAGAAACCTCTGCGCCAAACACTTTTTCCTTGAGACTTTTTGCAATCACAAGAAATTCCCCATCCTGTTCGACAAGCACATAGGGAATATTTTGACCAACCGCAAGAGCAACATTGCCCGGCAGTGTCCACGGCGTCGTTGTCCATGCAAGTATGTAGGTATGGTCCGGCAACCCATGATCTGTCGGATTCTTCACTCGAAATTTTACATATACCGAGATATCTTTTACCGTTGCATACCCTTGCGCCAATTCATGACTTGAAAGCGCCGTGCCGCACCGCGGACACCACGGCAAAACTTTATAGTCTTTGTAGATAAGTCCTTTCTTGTAAACTGTTCCCAAGATATTCCATACTGATTCAATATACGAAGATTCGTAGGTCGCATACGGATGTTCTTGGTCAACCCAAAAAGCAATCCTCTCGGTAAATTTCTCCCATTCTTTGAGGTACCGCCATACACTTTCGCGGCATTTCCGGTTAAATTCAACAATACCATATTTTTCAATATCTTTTTTTGATGTGAGGCCGAGTTCCTTTTCTACCTGCAGTTCAACCGGAAGACCGTGAGTATCCCATCCTGCTTTTCGCCGAACATGGTAGCCTTGCATTGTTTTATAACGCGGAATAACATCCTTAAAAGCCCGCGATTCAAGATGATGGATTCCCGGCCGACCATTTGCCGTTGGAGGGCCCTCATAGAAAACAAACTCGCCCTTGGGCGCGTCTTTATCGAGTGTTTTTTGAAAAATGTTTCGACTGCGCCAAAATTCCAGAAGTTCTTCTTCCCGCGCGGCAATAGGACTCCTTCCACCACTCGGCACCTTTCTTGAGTCTTTATCCGCCATATCTAGCCATTGTATCCATCCATGATTAAAAAACAAGCAGCGGTAGCATAGAATTTACATCAACACATTCGTGCAATCTCGCATACCTGTTTTTGTAATGTATGGGTATTTCCGTGTTTTAAAAGTCCCAGATACGACTGCACCGTTTCCCCCTTTATTTTGACATTCTGGAACATTCTCTTTTTCGTCACCATCCTCAAAACTCTGTGATCTGTAAAATGCACCCACCCAAGAAAATCAACGCCACGGGCAAACGTTTGTATGAAAACCTTATCAGGATGTAAAGACAATTTTAAATGTTCCTCTAAAAAATCGCCGATTTTCGGAGTAAGCTCCAAAAGCCAGTCTTTGTCCTTACTTAAAATTATAAAATCATCGGCATAGCGAATATA
>VMGT01000020.1 GCA_007376725.1 Parcubacteria group bacterium Greene1014_15
TGTGTGAAAGACAGAAGCTTCAATCTTGAAGCGGTTTTGTGATGTATGAAAAAACTCCCGCAGCAGGTGTGTGCGGGAGTTTCGTAATTCACAGTACTTTAACTCCTTCTGCGCTCTTGTAGATCGTGATGAAAAACATAGGGCTGCCTTTTCAGCAGCCCTTAAAACATATTCGCTTATAGAGAAAAGGCAAGTGTCTAACAAAACCGCCTACCGACCCCAAACGGCCGCTCTTTTTTCTTTCGCCGTTCTAATAGTTCTTCATACTGCTTACGCAGTAGTGGTTCTATTGAGGCTGGCCACACCGTCCGTTGCAAGGAAGAGTCGAACATAGGAGACGCGAACCGGTTTAAAAACTCCTCTGCACTTTCTTTTGTCTCGAAATAATCGAGTGCGAGGGGAATGTTATTTCGGAAATCCTCTTCCACATTTTTACCAAGGAACCATGGAAAGCCCTGATCCTCGGCCTCCTGTGACGCAATGATCTCAAACACTCCACCTTCATTGATGCCCCGTTGGATAATAGTCCACGGCATCTCCTCTATCCACCAGTCGATAATGCCGCTCTCATTTAATTCTCGGGAAAGCTGCCCTGGCTTAAGGTTAGAATAAAGCTCTTCGGGCGACTCAGTTGTTCTTTCTGGAGTTAACGATGGCAAGGTAATTTTGCCTTCATTGTTATTAGAGGGCATGACAATCTCCCCTGCCAAACCCTCCCTCCAGGATCGGCGAGTCCCACCCAGAGCGCTAGCTCTTGAAAAAGAATGATGTGCCTCTTGGACGCGTCTTAACGCATCTGCGTAGGACGAGTTACTCTCCGCTATGGAGCTCAGTTCTGCCTCCATCTTATCAAACCCAGCCTTTATGTCAAACGCGACGTTTCTCTGTCCAATCTTTTTGCCGTGCAAGACTTTGTACCATAGCGACCGTTATTGGAGATTTAACGGATTTTTTATTGGAAGCAAATTGCCCCACATCCTTTTTGGGGATATTCAAAAAGCTTTCTATTCGTTCCAACCATTGATCATATATTTGTTTTCGATGGACAAGTATCAAAGCTGGCAGCTTTTTCTTTGCGATTAAATCAAGTCCCATGATCGTTTTTCCACTTCCTGGCGGCGCAATCAGAACGCCGCAATCTGCTTTTTCAAAATAGGTACGTGCCTCTTTTTGATGATCAAAAAGTTCAAACGATAGATGCAATGATATCGCTTCCGGGTGGTTTCGTCTGTCCAAAATTTTGAGCGGTATTCCCTGCTCTTGTAAATATAATTTAAGGTGCGTCAAGAATCCTCGCGGCACAAGCACTTCTCCTCCTTCCGAAAGAACGGTTTTGAAATACTTTTCCAACGCATAGGTTGGTATGCCCATATTTTTCTTCATTGCATACTCCGCATTGAAAAAATTCAATTCTTCGCGAAGAAAAGTCGTGAGGTGCGAATTCATGTCGCCTTTTGGAAGAGAGGCGTATTCGAAAAGCGTAATGAGTATCTCTCCATTTTTTGTATGAACAGGATTTTCTTTCGGCACAGTAAATTTCGCAAACAATGCATCAAGTTTTTCGACTGAAACCTTTTCTACAGATGAAAGCAACTTCCATTGATCCGGAAATGGTTCGAGCGACGTTGGGTCAACAAAAATACTATTTCCATTTTTTCGCGGTTGTCCTTGAAGGGGGAGCGCAATTAAATTCCCCAATCCCTTTCCCGTTAATCGATCTTGGTTCGGGAACAAGCGATCAAAACTATCGTCTTTGTCAAAATCGCCAATATTGTTTGAGGCGCGTAGCAATGAGAAAAAAATTACTCGGCTTTTGTATGCCGAGTAGTTTTGCTCAAAGAAGCACCATACATGCCCTCCTTTGCCGGAACGAGAACGTTCTAAATATGCCGTCACGTCATTTTTCGCGCATTCATCAATAAGACACTTCGCTTGTTCATGCCAGTTGCCATCGTCAAAATCAGCTACAATAAAATGAGAGGTATGATCTTGGGGAATCGGATATAATCCTACCGTAATGTCGCCAATAAGATGTTTTTCAACAAAAAGACCAGAAAGAGCCGTGAACTTTTTCTTTGACCAATCCGAGTACACAGGAGAATAGCCACTGCCACCCCCGTCCCATTTTTCCCATCGTTTAGCAAATACATCCGAGCGCCCCTTGAAAAGAGACGTAAAGATTCGTATACGATCCTGCTTAGAAAATTCCGCCATACGCAAAACCTACCATGCGAGCCGGCGAAATAGCAATTCTGCTCTTGCAATTATGCAAACTCACGAATCCACTTTTCAATTTCGCTCTCTGAAAGAATGCTGGTATTCACAACAAAATAGTGAGGATAGAGAAAGATCATTTCGCTGTTGCAGTCCGCAATAACATCTTCGATCAAATCTCTAACTGCGACATCCACATGAACGAGAACAGCGATTCTCGCATAATTTTTACCGAAGAAAATCTCCTCGGTTTTTGATGTGTGTTTTTTTGCTACAACGTGAAGCACTGAAGAAATTGTATCTTTTTGCGTCTGTGAAAGCGCTTCTTTTGAGTTTACAGCAAAACAATAACGTAATCGTTTTCCTTCTCCGCCGAGACCCGTCATAACAAGCGGCGGAGACTCGTCGTCAAAAAGCTGTTCGAGTCCTTTCTCAAGCACGTTACTTTGACACTCTTGCCAGGCAAGGAAGGCCCACGCTTCAAGTTCCGCGTCAGGATTTTTCAGGTACTTCTGTATCCCATACAGCGCCTTGAGATCTTTGCCATGCCCCAAAGCAAAAAGAATTTCTTTTTTCTCTTCAATCGGCGTCTTCTTTCTTAAAAGTTTGTCGCGATTTTCCTTTGCCCACTCGATGCGATCAGTATCAAATGTTTTGTGGTAGGCAATGTATTCCGAATGGATATCAGGATGGACAACGATGTCAAAAATATTCTTTGCTTTGTTTTGGGATTTTGCCATGGCAGTCGTTTAAAATTCGTATCCTTCTCGTACCCAATAATGCCAGTCATCAATCGCTTCTTTTGTTTTTTCAGAACCATCAATAGGATGGATTTGAGCAAGCGGGACAGCAAGTTTTCGTTTATTCCATATACTATCGACAAACATTTCATGCTCACATTCTTTTTCAATAGCCATCCCAAGTACCTGGATTATTTCATTTTGCACAAGAGGAGAGGCGGGTCTTTTTTCGATGCACCGCGCTTTGAAAGGAAAATCCAAGACATCGTCGAGATAGTAATACCACCCCATTGCACGTTCTTCGGAATCGTGCGCATCAACCACTATCTCATCCCTGATTCGCTCGTCTCGGCCATTGTCTTTTTGCGTGAAAGCCATGCAAGCACTATACACATCAATGCCTTTTTGTTCAACCCTGCCGCTCTCTCTTTCAGCCTCATTATCATTTTGCCTCATGCGCCCGCACCCATCCAAAGTTTCCAGTGGGACAGATTCGTGGTAAAAATATCACCATGAATCTGTCCCAAGAACTTGAACAAACCATAGAGAGAATGAATGAAGCGGAGCTTCACGCGCTTTTCTCCCTTGTCCGCGAGAAACTAAAATTCTTCCACCAAATGCACGACCTTCACTCACTTCAGCAGTTTCATCTCTTCGATGAGGTTCTGTTCAAGCACCACGGAGAAAGTATTGCGGGAATTGTCATTCGTATCAACACACGTAGCGTTACCATAAAAACAACCGACAGGGGCGAGTGGAAAGTAAGCCCAGTTTTTGTGACAAAGGTTCGAGAATCTTCTGTTGCGTGGGAAAGCAAGGATATGTCCCCGTCTCATCACAACAACCATAGCAACAAGACATCTCAGACTGCCGTACGAGAGCTCAATCCCTTTGCTGAAGTGCCCAGAAACGCACCATGTCCTTGTGGCAGTGGGAAAAAATTTAAGAAGTGTCATTTAGTGATATAGTATCCACCATTACACCTATGACCACATCACGCAAAACAGCACACATTCCGAAAGTCTCGTACTACAAGAAACCGGCACATCTGAACACCAGTGAATGGCAGCGCGAGTTGCGACGTGTCTTCATTGCAGAAAAAAAGCAACCGTTTGTCATTGAGTATCTTGGGAGCGAGCATCCGGTATTTGGAGACTATGTTGTGAAAAATACAGAGAGCGCGAGTGTCTATAAAGTTGCGCTGAGAAGTCAAAAAACGCCTGGACCAAATTTTTGCACCTGCCTTGATTTTAAGACCAATGCATTGGGAACATGCAAACACATTGAAGCAGTACTCTCTTGCGTTGGGCACAATAGAAGAACGGCAAAATTTCTTAAAGATACCTATCAGCCAAGCTACACTTCGCTCTATCTCAAATACGGAGAGAGGCGCGAAGTGACATTGCGAATCGGAACCGATCACAAAGAAGAATTCGAGAAACTCGCAAAAAAGTACTTTGATAGTTCATACCATCTGCTCCCCAATATAACCGACAAGATTGACCGTTTTATTACCCTTGCCGCGCAGATAAGCCAAGACTTTCGCTGTTACGAGGACGCTATGGACTTTATTGTCGCAAAACGAGAGATGCAAACTCGAAAAATTGCGATGGAACGAATTGTCAAAGATAAAAAATATTTTGACCACCTGCTTAAAACCGTTCTCTATCCATATCAGAAAGAAGGAATTCTGTTCGCTGTAAAAGCCGGACGCTGTCTTATTGCGGATGAAATGGGGTTGGGGAAAACACTACAAGCAATTGGCGCAGCGGAACTTTTTAAAAAAGAATTTAGCATACGCTCGGTGCTCATCGTTTGTCCAACATCGCTTAAATACCAATGGAAAAGTGAAATAGAGAAATTTACCGAACAGTCGGCGCGTGTTATTGAAGGAAACGTAGCCGAACGGCAAAAACAATACGATGCCACCGAGTTTTATAAAATTGCGAGTTACAACATTGTCGGAGCGGACCTTACCGCCATTAACAAGATGACTCCTGATCTCGTAATTCTCGACGAGGCACAACGTATCAAAAATTGGAACACACGGACGGCAAAGCAAGTGAAAAAGATCGAGTCTTCCTATGCGGTTGTTCTCACGGGCACACCCATTGAGAATAAATTGGAGGAACTCTACTCCATCGTCCAGTTTATTGACTCATTTAAACTGGGACCACTTCACCAATTCCTTGAAGCACATCAGATACACGATGCACAAGGCAAGGTGATTGGTTATAAGGAACTCAATCATATCAAAACACTTCTCGCTGACATTGTTATCAGACGCACAAAAAAAGAAGTGCTGGCCGAGCTCCCGGTGCGTACCGATAAACATCTCTTTGTTCCACTGACAAAACCGCAGGCGGACCTGCATGCAGAATTCCTCGATCGCGTGGCCCGATTGGTCAACAAATGGAAACGATTTGGATTTCTGGACGAAAAAGATCGACTGCAGCTTTTGAAAGCTTTGAATTGCATGCGCATGGTCGCAGACAGCACATATATTCTCGACCAACAAACACGACATGACACGAAGATCAATGAACTTATGAGCATTCTCGACAACTTCTTGTCCGTCAATGGAGATAAGGCAGTTGTGTTTAGTCAGTGGGAGCGAATGACCCGGCTTGTGAAGTCGGAACTTGAAAGCCGTCAGACGGGTTTTGCGCACCTTCACGGTGGCGTACCGAGCCGTGATCGAAAAGCGCTCCTTGACGATTTTCGCGAGAACCCCTTTTGTCGCGTGTTTCTTTCGACCGATGCCGGCGGGGTTGGCCTTAATCTTCAGTGCGCTTCGCTCATCGTCAACATGGATATTCCATGGAACCCCGCAGTCCTTGAACAACGCATCGGCCGCATTCACCGCCACGGACAAAAGAATACTGTCACCGTGATCAACCTCGTTTCGCGCGGCAGCATCGAGGAACGCCTTCTTGACGTGCTTAAGTTCAAATCCTCACTTTTTGCTGGTGTCCTCGACGGTGGAGAAGACAAGATCTTCATGGGCGAAAGCAAATTCAAACACTTCATGGCAACTGTGGAAAAAGTCGCGGGTGCACCATCTGCCACACATACGCCTACAACCGACGTAGAAGAACAGAAAGAAAGTGAAGAAAGAAATCCGACCACCTCTGTGAATACGTCGAGAGAAGTATCATCTGATACTTCTGCGTCCGAACTTTTTTCGATGGCAGAGAATCTTCTCGGCACATTTGCAAAAACCTTTACTGACAAACAAAAAACGGAGACATTCATTTCGTCGCTTATCAAAAGAGAAGCTTCAACGGGAAAATCGTATATACAGATTCCCGTGGAGAACAGTGAGGTCGTACAAAAAGCAGTCGAAGCATTCGCGAGTCTATTGTCGATATTTAGACAACAGTAATAAATTAGACATCGGTGAGAACTACGAAGCTCGCATCATGGCTCCCGGGTATCAATCACAACAGAAAGGTTTTGCCATAGAACCTAATAAAGAAACCTGGTTGCCAATTCTCATGGACATAGTTCGAGAAAAACCAGCCGACATGTCCGAAAGATTGTACATGTGATGAACAAAATAATATTCTTTACTGCGGTGGTATAAGACAGGTTGCAGAGAAAGGCGTTCTCATGACGATCGGGGTAGCGTCTCAGAAAGCACTCGAAGCCGCAAAGCTGGATTCGATTCAGGAAGCAAAACAGAAGGAAGTAGACGGTAAGCCAGCATACGAAGTTACCGGCACAGCAAAGGGCAGATTTCTTTTCGTTA
Source organism: Parcubacteria group bacterium Greene1014_15 (assembly GCA_007376725.1). Classification (GTDB taxonomy): domain Bacteria; phylum Patescibacteriota; class Minisyncoccia; order Phycocordibacterales; family VMGT01; genus VMGT01. The sequence goes on from VMGT01000020.1 coordinate 6,706, forward strand.
TCCCTATGAGCTTTTCTGTAAAAACAATAATTGATGCCAAAACCGGTAGTATCGAGCAAATCGAGAGATCGTGGTGGAATTTTCTCGTTAGAGCCTATCCACGATCTAAGAACCTATCTCCTATCTAACCACAAAATACAAAATATGGCTTGCCTGCCGAAATGATCAAAGTTCATTTTCCTATACCCAGTCTCTACCGCAGGGTGATTGATTTTGTCAATACTTTTGCTACACTGCCCTTTAGATACAGACCTAGAATCCCCCTAACTTCATAGGAATGAATATATGCCTTCTGAAGTGCCACCAAACTTGCCGAAGGGATTTAGCATCGATGATTTCAAACACATCAGGGAATTGCGCGCTGCGAGAGTACTTCAGGAAATTACCCCTGAAGCGCTCAATGCGGTTGCGGGAACAATTCCCGTGTTCTGCTCTGATGGCGATCGCGCTTGGGATATTTTTTCACACCATGCGGAAACATGCTCGAAAGCAAACTATCCCGTGCGACCACACATTATTGCATTTCCCGGAGCGCCGCTGTTACTTTCCGAAGACTCGCCCAAACTTCTCGGTATGAACACCGATGAACTTTTTATATACGGCATCGGAACAGGTCAGAAGCTCAAAAGCATCACAACCGTTGTCCTAGTTCCTCACTGGCCGTGCGGCATGGCAAGACAACTTGGAATCTCGCTCACGCGCTCCCTCGCACTTTGCTTCGGCGGCAAAAAAAGAATAAAGAAACTTGTGGGTATTGAAACCGTCGTGGTCTGCTTGCATGTTGATTACGGCAAGAATAAACACGATAACGATGTTATGAAAACATACTACGTCAATCGCGAACAGTGGGTTTTATTGGCTGCTGCAAAATACGCAGATTGGAGCGCTGCACCAGAACCAAAAATATAGGTCACCCTGCGACAGAGACCGCAGGGTAATAACGTACTCGCTGCCGCTCGTCATAAGCGTGGCAGAGACCACGCAGTATTGACCTATATTTCGTCTTCGCTCGGACGAAATGAACGTAGTAACATTCATTTCGCATCCTCGCTAGCCGAAATAACAAAACAACAACGACTTCGCGTCGCCGCCGAACACCAATGTGCCCGGCGGCTTTTTCTTCGTGACACACGAGAGTACAATGAGATACATACTGATTATGCGCGCACTGCATCATCATGCCATCTATGAACGCTTCCATGCCCTTGTCGCATTGAATTTTCTCTTTGGTATTGTCTACGGCATCTTCTCACTCTCGCTTCCTATTCTTGCAGAAAGTATATTTGGCAATGTTGTCGTTATCGGATTTGTTTTTGCTCTTCCTGCGCTTTTCGGTATCGTGCTCGATATTCCACTTGGCGCTTTTGCGAACCGCTTCGGGAGAAGGCGCACCATTTTTTACGCAGGTCTCTTGCTCTGCCTTTCAGCATTTTTTTTCCTGCAATTTCATCATCCTCTCATATTTCTTTTAACACTCCTTTTTTACGAAGTTGCCGGACAAGCGTGTATCATTCCCGCGGACGCGGAGCTTATGGCCCTCTCTCCGAGAACTCGATCAGGTAAATTTAATGGTCTCTACGAAGCATTCCATAATCTCGGCTATACAATCGGTCCTCTTATTGCAGGTATTCTTCTCGCAGCAAAATCTCCGGGTGCGCTCTGGTTCGCCTTTGGAGGAGCTGCATGCATGATGCTTATTTCCGCACTTCTTCTGCCAAAGGAACGTATGGGGAAATCATTCAGGTCGTCAGTTGAAGCCCTTTGGCGGCGCGATAAGGTGTTTCGCTCCGGCTTTCGTGAATTTAGGACTCTTGGTTTTCTTGGCAGCTATCTCGCATTTCTTTTTTTTGTATCCGCCCTCCATTGGGGTTTCAATTCAATCCTCGAACCACTCTATGCGATTAAGCTCGGTCTACCAAACACAGTACTCGGCCTTATCTTCGCCGGTTTTACACTTCCCTTTATCGTCGTCAGTATCGTTGCCGGGCAATTCGTCGATCACGGAAAAACAAAACGTGTTACACTCGCCGGACTCTTCTTTATGGCAATATCTACCTGTGGTTTCGGAATCACGCAAGAGCCAATCATGCTCTTTTTGTTTTCGCTCTTGCATGGTATCGGACAGGCGCTCTTCCTCACCGCCCTCATGAGCATGTTTGACATCCTCTCTGCGTACCACACAAAAGAAAGAATTTCCGGCATCAAAATATTCGCCGAGAGTGCGGGATATTTCGTTGGCCCACTTATGGCCGGTCTTGCTGCAGGCTTCATCGGATTTTCGAGTACATTCGTAACACTTGGTCTTCTTACCCTCGTATTCGCAGGAGTAACCCTCTTTGTTAACTTTGAAACACAAAATAAGACCGCGTGATGCGGTCTTAGGCCTCGTTGATCAGCAATTCCCCAACTTCCAAATAATGGCTTAAAATAACGAGTTTTTGGCACTCCATTCGTAGATTTTTGTTAAAAATTTGCCTAAAATAGAGCACTTTTTACTACAAGAAACTCCGATTTCATGGCTTTACTTCGAACTATCTGAAAAATTACAACACAGAATTCTTAAGACTGTCGAAGTTGGGGAATTGCTGCTCGTTGATTAATAACTTGACATGATTCGGTTTCAGATTTCCGTAAGATTTCATTTTTTCGATTGAACAAATCTTGAGGCGTAGCAAGCTACGATGAAAGAAAGATTGCGGAAATATGGAAGCGAAACGGGCAAGTTATTCATCAACGAGGCCTTACCCTACTTTATGCAGCATCACGTGTTCTCCATCCGGAACACAGAGATACCCTACTTCAATTTTAAGAGCGGGCCACAAAGATGCAAGTGTGTCGCGTGCCTCGGCAAGCAAATCCTCATGAAAGACGGTCTCGGCAGAAGCTTCTTCTGCGCCAAATGTTCTACCAATCGCTTTGAGCGCTCCGCAATTCTGATGTGAAAGCGCAATAATAGATTCCACATGATGCAGATCTATAGCAACTTCAAGGGCACGGCGCATTGCATCTTTGTGGTCTTGCGCAAATGCGTATTGCGTCACATTTTGAGCTCCTCCCGGAAGAGCGATTACATCATATTCATTATCGTGCAGATTATACGCCTCCTTAAGCGCATGAGACAAGCGCGCGCATCCAAAACGAAAGTCGATACAAGCAAGCACAACAGCCTTGCATGTATGCTGCGAAAGAATGCCCTCTCTCATACCATTTACACGAATTTAATAATGAGCGCTGTAACAAGCGCGTAGATCGCAATAGCTTCGGCAAATGCGATCGAGAGTGTCATCGCGGTCTGAATACTATTTGATGCTTCTGGATTTCTACCCATGGCCTCAAGCCCGCGGGACCCAATCCACCCAATGGCAAACGCCGGACCAATCGTCCCAAGCGACATAATAATCGCCATCGCAAATTCCTTGCTGATTTCCATCATACTACTATGTATTAATTACCTTTTATAACAACATACTACAATATAACATCTTGCGGTACAAGTGAGCGAGTTCAAGTCAATGATGCTCGGCAGTAGCGATTTTGATGAATATCGCCGTAAGCATGGTAAACACAAGCGCCTGGATAAACCCAACGAAAATTTCAAGAAAGAGAAATGGAATGGGACCCACATACGGGAGAAGAAAACTCACGATCATGAGCAGAACTTCGCCTGCAAAAACATTTCCAAAAAGACGGAAGGAAAATGAAATCGTTTTCGACACTTCAGAAAATAATTCGAGAATACCGATAAAAAAATCGATTGGACTCTTAAAGTTCAAAAATTTCGCCGTATGTTTCCATGCGCCGAGAGCGACAATGCCGAACCATTGCACGGCGGTAATTGAGACAAACGCGAGCGCAAGCGTGAAATTAATATCGCTCGCGCTTGATCGAAAGAACGGTACGAATACGCGAACTCCTTCATGCCCTTCGTGGAACATGCCAAGCGCAGGCAACAGAGGAGCAATGCCAAACCAATTCGCTGTAATGATAAAAACAAAGATTGTCGCAAGAAAAGGAAAATATTTCTCTGCAATTTCCCGGCCGCCGAACATAGGCGCAAGCAACCCTAAAATTCCTTCGTAGACCACTTCGGCGCCATTTTGAAACCCGGACGGCGCAAGTTTCAGGCGACGAATAAAAACTATGCTTATAATTGCAAGAAATGCCATAACAAACCACGTCATGACAAGCGTGTTCGTTACATGAAAGCCACCAATAGAAAACAGCTCTTCCGCGGATATTGAAATTTCATGCATGGTCTCACTATATACCAAAATAGCACTTTATACAAAATACGAAAATTGGAGTTTGTCAATATTGCGCAACTGCTTCTAGTTTCAAAAAGATTTTTTGAAATGTGGATAACTTTTTTTGATGCAGACATAAAGCGCACTACAATCTACTCCAGGTCTGCAGAGTTGTTGCTCTGCAAATAAAACCCCGAAGGAGGTGATTGCTAATGTTAGTAGGTGTAATAGTACAGGCACTGCTCGGACTCTTTCTTCTTGGGTCCGCTCTTCTGGTCTGGAACAAAGTGTATACTCTTTTCCAGAGTGCTGATACTACCATGGACGCTTATCTCCCCGTTTTTCTGGGGGGCGTCGTGTTCCTTCTGGCAAGCGGGCTCATTTACCAGATGGGTACCGGCGTGGTCGCCACGATCGTCAAATCTGTAGGAGCAGGTGGATAACCAGTGATTTGTTCTGAAAATTCATTTATTCTATAATTGTTTAGAATAAATACTGGCATCATCCCCTAAACTACAAACCCCCCGACTCTCGCACGAGAGCCGGGGATTTCTTTTTTGTCCTGCGCGTTATACAGAACAATTTGTTTGAATTAAGCGGATCCAGGGAAGATGCGAAGGACGATTGAGTATTTCCGGCTCTCGTACGGAGATATCATCCCAGAACACCTGCAACGCTAGCCGAGACGCTACGAAATAATCACCCTTGAGTTCCTTCATGGCATCCCAGTAGTTTCTTTTGTTGTTATTCGTAATAACAAATCCAGATGTATCTGAAAGAAGTTCCCGCAGACGCTCTGCATTAACAGCAAGTTTGCGTGCATCGTACACATCTACATCAGATGCATCAATCATAACCAAGCCCGTGAGCATGCCGAGCGCCCCTTTCGGTATTTCAACATAACGCTCGGGTATGCTGCATGCAGTTGCTGTGAGCGCCTCAACACGCCATCCTTTGATGCCATGATTCTCCACAACCGTAAGCGTCTGGAACAGTTTTTGTAATCTTGATACAGAGGAAACATGTTCCCTTAAAAATTGCTCAAATTTTTGGAGCCATGTGAGAAAGGATTGCATATTCAAAGGATCAGGATTATCCTTCAGTTTGCTTTCTCCGATCTTCTCTCCAAGCAACAGTTTTAGATCGCTTGCATGCGCCGAAAACATTTGCAAACACTCAACAGAGCTTTTCTGTAGAAGTGCAGTGATTTCCCGTTGTTCGAATAGTCCACTCAACTCCCCGCGAACGTCCTTGAGAAACGATTCGTCCATACCTATCCTCCGTAGATATATTGTTCACATCTCACACCATAAAATCACAAAATGAAGCTGCTGTCCATTTAAGGCACTGTAACAAAAAACGTATTGTAGTAGAATTGGATACATATCTAGGACTTACGCATGTGAGCGTCTTTGCGAGGTACTCCGAAGCAATCTAGAATTCGTGAGGTCTAAGAGTAAGCCTGGATTACTTCGCGCAAAGCGCTCGCAATGACGAAAAGAGTGATTTGCGTAGGTCCTAATATTGTCTACATGCTCATGAAAATATTTTTTCTTGTATTCATCGTCGCTCTCGCGCTTAGTCTCGTCTGGGAGCATCTCCATTTCCCCCTCTATGACTGTTCGGCAGGATGCAGTGTGCGCACACTCGCTCTCTTCCCTTCTGTTCCCTTGCTCGTCAAAGCAAGTGTCTTTGACGCCTTTTTTATTACACTTCTCTATTGCTTGATAAGCATAGTTCACCAAAATAGAAACTGGGTGCGGTGGTGGAACTTGGGCGACACGCTTCTCATTCTCGGCATCGGTTTTTCCGCCACCGCACTTCTCGAACACAATGCACTGGCTCTCCACAAATGGGCCTATACGACAGCCATGCCAATCGTCCCCTTTCTCGACATCGGCCTTTCACCATTTGTGCAGCTTGCTCTTCTAGCGCTTACCACCTACACCATCGTCGAGAAATTGGAAACATTTTTTTCTAATTAACAATATCGTCCTGCTGAAAAATTTCAGCAGGACGATATATATCTCATGTTCTACGATGACTTGCACGATGCCCTATAGACAAAATAAATACCATAGGTGCTAAGACTTCCAACACCCATAACAACATACGGTATCACACCTAGATGAATATAGGCGAGTGCTGCGATAATGTACAGAACGGCAGCTATTTGTGATATCGCAAAATTCTGGATCGAAGGGCGTTTTGGCACCACTCCACAGAATGCGGCAGCCACAGCAATACCAAAAAACCCGCCGGACATTCCGGCAATAACAAAAGTAATGTACAAAACAACATCCATCTGTAATCATCCTCTCGAGAGAAAGTTCAACAATTTTCCCACTGTTTGTTATACCATCCATACACAGAATGCGCTATCATAAAAAATGTATGAAAGAAACGCGCTGCTTCATCAAGAAGCAGCGCGAGTTTGGTCTTTAGCTTTTTCCTGCAACGGTCACATCCTCAACACGGATGGACGGCACAGAAACGGCTTCCCGCATATCCCGATCGTTTGCAACGCGCATGGTCCGAAACAAATCAAGCAAGTTGCCGGCTATGGTCATCTCATCAACCGGCCTGCTTACTTTTCCGTTTTCAATGAGAAATCCTGCAGCGCCAAACGAGTAATCGCCCGTTGGAAGATCCACGCCACGACCCAAGAGATGCGTTACGAGAAGTCCTCGGGGAATATCCTCGATCAACTCATCGCGAGAAAGATCGCCATTGTCAACGATAATATTTCCTGTTTGCCCGCCGCCATGCCCGGTACAGACCACACCAAGCTTTGCAGCGCTTTTGAGGCTCGTTAGCCACGTCTTCAAAACACCGTCAACGACGATGGGCGTATACCGAGACGCCACTCCATCCTCGTCGCAGATACGCGATTTGTTCATTCGCGGCAAATGCGGGTGGTCGGCAATCTGAATCGGTTCATTGCAGATACGCTTACCAAGAAACTCCTTGAGAAACGTGTTTTCCGAGTACACATTTTCTCCCGAAATTGCGGAAAATAATGCGCTTATAATTTGCGGGGATGAGAGAATATCGAACACGACAGGCATCCGTCCGCCTGAAACAGAACACGCGCCCCTGCGTGCGAGCGCCCGCTTTGCCGCAATGAGACCAATTTGTTCGGGTGTCCGCAAATTCGTGCGGTGCGTCGTCGTTTCTATTTTAGAACCCTCTACCATTGCTTCGCCGTCTCCCGCAACTGCTCCGGCGCCATGCATATATGACGTAGCCTCGCCTTCGAATTCAAAACCGGCGCTCGTCAAGAGAATGTCGTGCCTGTAAACTGCCGCCGAAACCGCGCCCTCAATTCGCGTAATCCCCTCCTGTGACAATACGGCATCTTCAAGCGCTCGCGCAGAGTCTTCGAGTTCGGCAAGCGTCGGCCGCGGCGAACGATCGTAGAGATCAAGATATGTCCGAAGCCCATCGATATTTTTTTGCCATAGTGATTCATTCGAGAGAAATGCGTACGGGTCATCACTGCTCGCACGAGCCATCTCCACTCCCTTTTGCGCGAGCCGATCGAGCCCTGCAAGAGAAGATGTGGTAGTTGCGACCGTTGCAGTACGCAGACCAACATGTACCGCAAAAGTAAACCAACGACTGTGGGTAATTTCAGGACGGACATTCCCCTGCTCGAGAACAACACCATAAGAATGTTCTTCGCCTGCGATAACTCGCGCTCCCGTAGCGCCATGTTTTTTTGCCGCAGAAAGCAACATCTTTCCAATATCACAAATTTCCATTTTGTATCTCCCTTAGAGATGTGTGGGGAAACTCTGACTATCGATTTGTAAAGTCTTTCATTTCCGGGTTTCTTCCGCTTTTCTCTGTAAGTCTCCGACCTTGCTGGGTTAATCGGTGCGGTTTATGCCGACCATCAGCACATTTCCAGTCGGACCCTTCGACGAGATGCAAATCGCGTAGCTGGGCAAGGTGCCGCGAGACGGTTGCTGGCGGGATGTGCAGTTCGTCAGCAAGATCACTGGGGAGATACTTGCCATTGTAGAGAGCTAAAAGGATGTCTATATAACCTTCTGTTAAAATATACTTCTCAATGTCCTGTTCCCCTTCTTGCTTTCTAACAACTGCGTTGAAAGAACGAGACACTTCAAGAATGCCAGCACAAAAACCTGCGGCGTACATATCCCCCGCGTTTCGGGAGAGATCAGCAAGTCGAGAACAGAATTCTTGCACCACCTCAACACGCCGGAGAGGAAGTTCCTCACCAAGAAGTCGTGCTGTGCGACTCAGTTCTTTTCTGTCATCTATATTTCTGTTTAGGCGATCAAAGACCCGGTCGACCCTCACTATTTTCTCCTTTCCTCTTTACGCCGCCCCGCCGACAACAACCGCGCCTTCGGTCAATCGTACCGTCGGCTGTCCAACACCCACAGGAACAGATTGTCCGTTCTTGCCGCATGTACCGATCCCGGGATCAAGCACCATATCCGTACCAACCATATCCACATGAGTGAGCACATCGTATCCGGTACCTGTGAGCGTAGCCTGCCGAAGCGGCGTGTCGAAGAGTACAACGCCATTTTCAATCGGAAACAAGAGTGTCGCGACAAAAACAAAATTTCCCGTCGCAATATCCACTTGTCCTCCGCTGAACTCTTTCGTATATATTCCGCGTTTCGTCGACGCAATGATTTCCTGCGGATCGCTCGTTCCCTGCAGCATATATGTATTTGTCATACGAGGCATCGGCTGATACCGAAACGATTCCCGACGGCCGTTGCCTGTCGGCGCAACACCGAAATATCGTGCGCTCATGCGATCATGCAGATAACTTACCACACGCCCGTTCTCAATCAGAGTCGTATACTGCGAAGGCATGCCTTCGTCGTCATACGTAAGCGAACCACGCCGTCCCGGAATAGTACCGTCGTCAACAACAGTGATTTCAGAATGCGCAACAACTTTTCCCATCTTATCTGAAAACGGCGATGTCTTCATTCGATTGAAGTCGCCCTCAAGCGTATGCCCGATCGCCTCATGCAAGAGTATCGCTGTCCACCCGGGTCCGAGTACAACAGGCATTTGTCCCGACGGGCAATTTTGGGCAATCAACATAAGGCGTGCATCTGCAACAGCTTCGCCAACAAGACCCTTCCAAACAGACTCCTCAAAAAATGAGCTGTAATCATAACGTCCACCTCGGCCCGCGACGTTCGAAACACTCCGCATGCCGTCCGAAAGCGTTACCGTAACATTGAGACGAACGAGCGGACGAACATCATGCACAACGCGGCCATCCGGCCGAACAATCAGAATGTTCGCCACGGAACCACCGAGAGTAATTTCAACTTCCCGAATTCTCGGGTCGCAAGAACGAGCGTATGCATCAATCTCTGCAAGCAGCTTCATCCTCTCGGAAAGTTCAACAGAAAGGGGGGATGTTGCAGGGTAGAGAGCCTTTGCTTTCTTTCTATCCGCACGCTTGTACGCCCCTTGTTTACCCTGCATATCCCTAAGATCAGAAATAACGGTCTGGAGCGATGCGCGGGAGAGGTCTGAACTGTGTACATATCCCGATTCACAGCCGACCACTTTACGCAAACCGAATCCCTCATTCTCAATGTATTTCACCGCTTCAGCGCGGCCATGTTCCCACACAACAGATTCAACATGAGCTACCTCGGCATAGAGTTCACCGTCTTCCTGCCCATTAAGCGCTTCGCCAACGATGTTAACAAGCTCTGTCTGGTTCGCAACCGAAAATGCATCCAAAAAATAGTCTTTCCACACGTGCGATATTTTTTCCACAGTAGAGTTTCTCCAGAAAATAGTCTCAAATAACAAAAACTTCATCCGTTAAAATAGAACCACATATTGAAAAGCATTGCAAACCCCACGAAAAAGGCTACCCTGTACGCATGACACAACGGAAAGCATGGGAGGATGAATATAAAAAGCCCAAACTCGTCACACTTTCACAAGAACCACACAACGACGTGCGAAAGTTTTGGAAATTTCTCAAAAAAGAATATCCGTTTCCCGTAGAAAAATTGCAGGTGCTCGACCTTGGATCAGGCACAGGAAAACATGCGTTCTATTTCGCGGAACTCGGCGCACAGGTGACTGGCATTGAAATTTCAGAGACAGCGCTTAAAATTGCGGAGAAAATAAAAACTGCAAAAAAATTGCCAGTACAATTTTTGCAAGGCGACATCGGAAAAAAATATCCATTTGGAAATGCTGCGTTTGACATCGTACTCGATATTCTCTCATCAAACTCACTCGATGAAGCAGGGCGTGCAAACTATCTCCGCGAAACAGCACGCATACTCAAACCAGAGGGTTTTCTCATGGTAAAAATTCTCTGCAAGGATGGGGATAAAAATGCACACGCGCTTCTTGCGTCAAATCCCGGAAAAGAAAAAGACACGTATACGATCCATGAAATCAACCTCACTGAACGTGTTTTTTCACGGGAAGATTTTGAAAAAATGTACGGTAAATATTTCACAATTCGAAAACTCGAAAAAAATTCAAGCTATACGCTATTCAACAATCAAAGATACAAGAGAAACTTTTGGATTGCGTATTGTCAAAAGAATAGGTAACATCCGAGCAGATACAGCACATATACAAGGAGACTCATCTTGAACAGCTACGCTAAAGCAGGTGTTGATTACACAAAAATAGCAGGTTTCAAAAAAATCATGCGGGACCTTGCGAGAAAAACAGCACATTTTCCGCAAAGACGAGGAGTTTTTGTCAGTGGAGCCATAACACATGCTCATGGAGCGATATATGAGTATCGTGACAAAACACCGTGCCTTTTTGTACAAACAATCGAGGGCCTCGGTAAAAAAAACTGGATTGCCGAGCGAATGTACTGCTTTCGTGCGGACGGCAAGACTTATCACCGCGGTATTGCCATTGACATCGCGCTTGCGGCAGTCAACGATTGCATCGCACATGGTGCAATGCCCGTCATTCTCACTGATAAGATTGCTTCTCCTTCGAGCGCATGGTTCACCGATCTTTCTCGTGCACGCGACCTCGCCTTCGGCTTTGAGGAAATTTGTCGCATGGTTGGCATGGCCATTCCCCAGGGCGAGTCTGCGGTCATACAAGACGACTACGAGTACCCAATCTTCTCCGGCTGCGTCACTGGCATCGTTACACCACTTACAAATCTCATCACCCGCGATCGTATAGAAGCGGGAGACGCAATTATTGGTGTTGCCTCATCCGGACTCCACGCAAACGGCAGCTCGCTCATTCTCGACGTAGCTGCAACCCTCAAGCATGATATTCTCACACCAATCCCGCGCATCGGTAAGTCTCTCGGAGAAGAGGCGCTCACGCCGACACTTTCATACGTGCGTCTCGTCGAAGCGCTCCTCGAAAATCGCGTTCCCCTGCATGGCATCATTCCCGGCACAGGAGGCGGTTTAAGCAAACTCGCCATCCATGATGTTCCCTACACCTATGTTGTTGAGCGCTCCCTCTCTGTTCCAAAAATCTTTCTTTTCATGCGCTCGTGCGGCGTTCCCCTTCGCGACTGTCTCACCACATTTAACTGGGGCATCGGCTATTACCTTTTTGTACCAAAGAACAATGTCGAACAAACCCTCGTCATCGGCGCCTCCGCCGGGTACAAACTTATGCAAATCGGCTTCGTTGAGCGAGGAGAACGGCAGGTAATCTTTGAACCTGCGGGAGAAATTCTCATGCCACCCGAAAGCGTAACGGAAGAGAAGTTCCGCGACAGTCGCGCCACGGGAAAAGATCCGATGTTCGGATATGGAAGTACGACGCCTCCACTTCCACCATCGAGCACCCAAAAAACGTTTGAGTAATGTACACCGTCGTCCACCTTCGTGGACGACGGTTCTTTCGTACGCAAGAATGCAAAATCCAACACGCACGCCTTTGTGGAGCGTGTGCATTTACTTAAAATACAAAGCATGCTATAAAAGTAGAGCAGTTCCGTCTCGGAATTGTTTACTTATTTAAGCTCTCTTATATCGCTTCAAAGGATAAAATACGGTTCAACGAGTACATTCAAGCAGTCGAGCTGCGTGTGGTTACGGCGAGCGGCGAAAACCTCGGGGTTCTCCCGCGAGACGAGGCCCTGCGGCGCGCACGCGAAGCCGGTCTTGATCTTATTGAAATCTCTCCGAACGCAAATCCCCCTGTCGCAAAGATCATTGATTACGGCAAGTTCCATTACGACCTCAAAAAGAAGGCAAAGGTTGTGCAGGTAAAAGCCCATATCACTGAAACCAAGACCATTCAGGTGAAGATTGGCACAGGCGAGCATGATCTCATGCTCAAGGCAAAACGCGCATCGGAGTGGCTCAAACAAGGTGATCGCATCAAGCTTGATCTTTTTCTTCCGGGACGTTCTAAGTATATGGAACTCGGTTTTCTTAAAGAACGCATGGAACGCATGCTCAAGCTCATTACCGAACAGTACAAGATCGCCGATCCACCAAAAAAAAGCCCGAAGGGTCTTACGGTCGTGATAGAACGAGCCGGAAAATAGGTTTCCTGAAAACTAAATTTCAAATTTAATTTAACGAATTTATCATGAGCATGAAAACAAATAAGTCATTTACGAAAAGATTGAGAGTGACTCCCAAAGGAAAACTCATCTCGCGAAAACCCGGTCAGGATCATTTCAACGCAAAGGAGTCCCGAGCTTCGCAACTCTCTCAAAAACGCGGCCAGCAAATCAAACTGACCAATAAAGCGCGCCGACGCTTCCTTCCAAACAGCTAAAATTTAATTCACTAATATGACACGAGTAAAAAGAGGAACAACTTCATTAAAGACACGGCGCACGACCCTTAAAGCCGTAAAGGGGTATCGTTTTGGACGAAGTAAAAAAGAGCGCCAGGCAAACGAGGCAATTGCGCATGCTGGCACGTATGCGTTTGCCCATCGTCGCGACAAGAAAACAGCGATTCGCGGTCTCTGGCAAGTTCATATTGGCGCATTCGCAAAAGCGCAGGGGCTCTCATATAGCAAACTGATACACGCGCTAAAGACCAAGAACATCAAACTCAACAGAAAGATACTTTCGGGACTTGTCGGAAAACATCCCGACACCATGAAACGAGTGTTTACGACTGCCACAAAGTAAAGAAAAAATCTCTGCCTCGACACAACATCAAGGCGGGGATTTTTTCTATGTTACGAATTCAGATTGACAGCGCAACAAATCTGTATATGCTGAAGCCAGACCGAAACTCGTCGCCAACGCGCACGTTAGAGCGGCACATTCTCACAATGAAAAGAAGATTTCACAATGAAGCAACTGTCATGGAAAAAAGGAAAGACAAAAGCATCGATTCGGTTTGCTGCACGCATAAAAACGTACCTCAAAACCTGCACGAACGAACAAGTGGCCGGGGTACTCCGTCAAGCATTTAGCGAGGTGATCAGTGGCACTCTGATACTTCAACAAAACATGTCTGTTCAAGAGTACTTGCGGAAGATTCTTCCGACAAACTAAAAGGCCGCCAAAAGCGGCCAACCCCGTTCTAGATGTAAATCTAGAACGGGGTTTTGATCTTCCAAAAATATAAATATCGAGCTTGGTGTCATTCCCGCGAAGGCGGGAATCTAGAACTCTACTGAACAACCTGGATTCCCGCCTTCGCGGGAATGACACTGAAACGTGCAGAGCTTGTCTGCAATACAATATCTGCATTTCACAAAATCCTCTCCCCACCTTCTCCGCCGACACCGTCATTGTTTTGATACACACGCTCGAGTTCTTCTTTGTCTTTCATTACCAGTTTCAACACTTTTCGCACAAGTTCCTTCGGATTGCTGTCGAAAACAATTTTTTGATTGGGACGGTGTCCCTTTTCAAGAATATTCTGAATTACTTCATCGGTTTCCCATTCGCCTTGCAGAACGCCGATCGGCTTGCTGTCTTCAAATGCAATAGTCAGCTCATTGATGGTACCGATACGCCCGCAGCCGATGAGCACCGCATCCGAAGATCGCGTCAAAAGAAGATTCCGACCTGAATAGCCAAAACCGGTAAAAATGATGAGATCAAGATAATCAAGCGGCAGCTTGTAAACATTCACATGCTCCGCCTCGGTTGATGCCGGAGAAAGAGCGATAGAGGTCCCACCAACTTCTTTTGCTCCCATGGCAGACCAGAGCGGAACACCCGTTGTCGCTCCCGTAACAAGAATCCCGCCCTGACGAATGATTTCCCTGCCCATCTCCTTGGAAAGTTCCATTGCGGAGACACCGCAGTGCCCTGTCTCCGCGGCGCCCGACACACAGATCTTCGGCCGCAAGTGCGGATGCTTGAGATGCATATGTACGTTGGCATTTTCATCCATAGTTTTATTGTAATACATTAAGAAACTGTCTAAAACTCCAACTCATACGTTTTCCCCTGTTCGGGCACAAGAGCGTCAACACCAAGATAGTCACGAATGCGCTGCACAAGAAAGGAGGACGACTTCTCTTCTCCGGCAACCGAGAAAACCTTGCGCAACGTATCCGCGTTCCCTTCGACGAAATCAAGCAAACCTTTCGAGTCTCGATGCCCGGAATACCCGCTAATGGTTTTCACGCTCGCCCGCACGGGAATATCCTCGCCCTGCAAACGCACTTTTTTCGCACCTTCCTGAAGTAATCTGCCGATGCTCCCTGCCGCCTGATAGCCCACGATAAGCAGTGTGCTCTTTGGGTCTGGCAAGTAGAGCTTTTCGTGATCGAGGATCCTGCCACCATACGACATGCCAGCGCCTGCGATAATTATTTTTGGATTCGGCGCATGTGCGATCGCATGTGATTCTGCAACCTCTTCCGTAAATGTAAGCTTGGGAAATGAAAAAATATCATCGCCGCGGCGCTCTGCTTCTTGCACTGCTTCATTCAGCTCTCCTTTGTATTTTCTATATACTTCTGTGATCCGTATCGCGAGCGGTGAATCAACAAACACTGGCACCTTTGGTATCCGCCCGCCCTCCATCAAATTGTTTATTTCATACAAAAGTATCTGTGTCCGTTCGAGTGAAAAAGCTGGTATCACAAGCGTCCCGCCGCGAGCAACTGTTTCTTCAATAATATCTTCAAGTTGTTCCCTCCTTTCCGGCGCGTCCGTATGCAGCCGATCACCGTACACACTGTCTATGACGAGATACGTCGCATCGTGAATAACTTCAGCATCGTGGAGAAGCGGTGACGGAGAGTTCCCAAGATCACCCGTAAAAATAAGATGCCCATGACCGCATGCAATGTCAACCATTGCCGAGCCCAAAATATGTCCGGAGTCTCGGAGCATAAACGTACATCCATCATCAAATGTCTTTTCTTTATGATACGGGATTCCCTCCCAGAGCGAGAGCGCCGTTTCTATATCCGCTTTTGAAAAAAGTGGGCGCGCACCTGTTTGCTTGCTTTCTTTTTCAAACACCGACAAGCTGTCAAGGAGCATGTATTCCGCAAGATCTTTTGTCGCAGGAGTCGAATAGATTTTCCCGTGAAAACCGTCATGACAAAGCTTGGGAATTCGTCCGATGTGATCAATATGCGCATGAGTCACGATAAGCATGTCTATGGCGCTCGGGTCATACGGAAACGGTTCATGGTTCGCCTTATCACAGAATGTACTGCCTTGAAACATGCCGCAGTCGATCAACATTTTTTGGGAAGACCCCGCCACAAGAAAGTTTGATCCGGTCACCGAGCGCACAGCGCCATAAAAGACTACAGTAAGTTTTGTTGTCATGGTGATGCAGGTGTACGAGAAATAAACAGGGCGCTCGCAGTAAGCGCACCGGTCAAATCCATGATGATATCCAGTGTTGTATCAACGATGTATGCATCTTTTCCGACCAGCGAAATACCAAAAAAATATTCGTACACTTCCCAAAGTATACCAACACACAGTGTTGCAAGAACGATGACACCTGCGCCTTTCATTTTTCCGTATGTGCTTTGGAGAGAATGGGAAAGATACCAGAGAGTAAAAGCGGCCACCCAAGCGCCACCAAGAAAGTGCATAACAATGTCAAACCACCATAAAGACCAATAAAGATGGAAATAGAGGGCCACAAAATGTAGCACGGCGATTATCACAATGAGCCCTGCTATATACGCTAAACCTTGGTTTTTGTTCATCGCTTCTTTAGTATACGGTAAAAATAAACGCTCACAAAGTCAGTAAAACGAGACCGCGCAAAAACAGCTTGATCAAAATTCAGTCGATAGAATTTCTATTTTGGGATGAAATACAAGGAGCAGGAGAAGTGAGCGATGGAGACGTATTCCTTAGAGCCTATCCACGATCTCCATTTCGACTAGAATTTTCCAAATTTTGGACCAAAAAAGCGTAATTTTCCTCTCGGAATCCCGATTCAGTTTGTCAAATTTCACTTTTTTGCCTCAAAATTTGAAAAATTCGTCTTGAAAGCGAGATCGTGGACAGGCTCTTATACGACAATAGAGCGAACTCGAACTGTGACGAAGTAGTTCGCCCAAAATAGAAGTTCTAAACAAGGGAGCATCTGCGTCGAATTAAACGATCGCAGATGCTCCAGCAACAGAAGTGCATAGAATTTGTTATACAACATCAGGGTGGCACAGGTGGGTGCCCGCAATCGAGAAGCAACAGCTTTCGATAATTTCCACTATATTTTATTTTTAGTAGTTGGACTCCCTGTATACAAATTTTACGCTGATTTGTATATATCTATACACTCCTGCATACAGTATATTCTCCTCAAAAAAGTTGGCAACAAAATTGAAGACCGCATCTTCGTTTGAAGGTGCGGTCTTGTTTTACGCATTCGGAAAATGGTGCCGAACAAAATCCTGATGAATATACGACGGCAGTGCTTTACCAAGCACCGTAGTAAAGAGCGCTGCGCATTCAAGCAACGTGTTCATGAGACAGAGATCGAAAAGTTCAATCGCCTTGCGCGCACAGCAATTTGCCGTTTGCATATCATTCCAATCTTCTTTATATATCCGTGCAATCACGAACATTAGTTCACCGCAGATGCGCGGGAAACCAAAACACATTTCTCGCACCCACTCTTGCGCTGATTCCAGATCAGTAAACTCAGGAAGTTGCATTTGAACTCCTTCTCACCTTAATCTCGAAGGCATAGCATCGTGCATGTGAGGCAGACTTGAGCGACTATAAGAAAACAACATTATTTCATCTCGATCAAACCATGACGCAATTTCCCGGCACGCCTCTATGGTATTCTCGGATGCATGCACCATGTTGACGCACGCTTTGCCCGGTATATTTTCAATCGCTTTACCAAGAGAAAAATCTCCACGTATTGTACCGGGGACAGCCTCGTACGGCAACGTAGAACCAACCATCTCGCGCACACGCGCCATAGCATCGGTTCCGCACAATACCATTTTGATCATCGGCCCACTTTGAAAATATTCTGTGATTGAACACTGCAGATCAAGCCCAATACTTCTCGCATCAGTTTTTCTGTGCAGCGTTTGCGGGTCAATATCCATAGATGCATACGACCTAAGCATTTTTTCGCCGAGAGCAGTAATACTTTCGGTCGTATTTGCAAAGTGCCGAGAAATCTGAACCGGCGTCGCCATGATCATCCGCATTCCGACAATGTGAATCAATGCACGTTCGAATCGGCCAATAATGTCTCCAACGATGCCGCGTTTAACTGCGTCAGGCTTCAAAAGCACCAGGGTCATTTCATTCCTGTCCACGCACTACTCCTTATCAGTGTTGCATTGTTCTACAAGAATAAACCGAAAGACCGCAGGGAGTATACCATACGCGCACAGAGGGGCAACGCGTACGCCTAGGAGCTAAGGAACCATACCAAAATAATTTCCCAATCTCGCTTTCATCTTTCCGCAATCTTTGATTTTTTCTCAATCACAAATCTTTCATCGTAGCTCGCTACGCCTCAAGATTTGTTCAATCGAAAAAATCAAATCTCACGAAAATTCTCAGGAAAGTTATTTTGGTATGGTTCCTAATCATCTCGTGCATAGCGTTGTATCATGGGATTTCCTTCATCTTCAATTGGCTTGATCGTTCCTGCTTCCTTACTCGCCTGAAGAGCGGCATTAAGTTGAGCAACATCAATTTGTTCAACACCGGTCCATCCCTCCTTCTCCGCGAGTTCCTTGAGTGTCTTGAGCTTATCAACCATGTAGTAACTTCCGTCACTTTTTTTAATAACATCTTGCAATCCCTGCGGCGCAAGTTCCCAAAAATACATCTTGTCTCTATTTGCCGCCGCACGTGCCTGCTCAAGATCGCCCATAATTCCTGCAGGAAATTGAGAACGGTACAAGTCTTCCGGAATTGGAACATTGCTTTCAATGTGCACCGTTTCCGTTTTTGGAGTTTTTTTAGTAAATCGTTCTAGAAAGCTCATCGAGATAATATATTTTTATGTCTTCACCGTGTCAATACACACGGAATTCCTAAAGAAATTCCGCGTGCGTGTTGCTCAACTTCATTCCAGTATCTTATCCAAATTCACGTCGTAGAGAATGCTTTCCTGCACAAGGCGATAGTCGACGAGTTGCTCTTTTTTAAACCAGTGAGCTATTTCGCGCTCTGCTTCCTGTACAGAACCAGATGCATGGACGAGATTGCGTACCGAACGCCCATCACTATCTGCCATTTGATAGGAATCGAGCACGTAATCTCCTCGAATGGTGCCGACATCCGACGTAAGCGGCTCAGTTCCACCTGTAATCTTGCGGACAATTTTCACCGCGTGCGCGCCTTGCCATACCATGCATACTGCGGGACCACTCGACATATATTTTTTAAGTCCGGCAAGTATCGTCTCGCCCAGTTTCAACGGATCTTCAGACGGTGGTGTCAAATTCTTGCTCCGATACCCTTCAATCGTTTTTTTACCGACTGCTTCAAGCCAACCCGCATCGAGCATGTAATGTGCTTCAGCATGTGAGAGCGATGGCACAATCATTTTTATCGCAACGAGTTTAAGACCAACACGCTCATAGCGCAGGATGATTTCACCGATAAGTGACCTCTGCACCCCATCGGGTTTTATAATAGCGAGCGTGCGTTCCTCTTTGTGATGTTTCTTTTCTTTCTCCATGGACTCTAATAGTTACAATATATCACACCTTCTCTTTTTCTGTCTACACCGAAACCTTTCGATATTTTTCCATTATTTGCGCCTCAATTTCCGCACGATCGCTGCCATAGAGATGGTACGAAACTTCCTTCAAACTCTCGACTTGACGAGCATAGCCCACCGGAGGCGCTATCGTTTCAATATTAAACGGTTTTGCTGGCTTACCATTAATAAGCATGCGCAGATATGCATTGCGATTGTCGAGATTCATGAGATCGTTCGCCTTAAAAACAGGTTCGAACTGCTTTTCCAAAAACTCAGCGTCTTCCGCGCCAACACGAAATGCCGCGATCGATCCCACGTTACCAAACACAGCATTTTTGATCTTTTCGTCAAGTTGCGCAATAAACTGGTGCGCCACATTCAAACTCAACCGATATTTTCGCGCTTCCGAGAGAATGGTCGCAATTGAATCGGTCGTAATATTCTGAAACTCGTCGAGATAGAGATAAAAATCTGATAGTTCCGAACCAATGGCATCAACACGAGAGAGCGCCGCCATCAGAATTTTTCCAACGAGAATAAGACCGATCAGGCGTGAGTTAATATCGCCAAGCCTGCCTTTCGAGAGATTGACGAGAAAAATTTTCTTTTCATCCATAATACGCCTGAAGTTAAACGACGAACGTTCCTGGGCAATAATTGGGCGCATAATGTCATTTGAAAGAAACACGTCAAATTTACTCGTGATGTAGGGCACCATGTTTTCAAGAGATGATTCGCCTCCCGCCTTAGTTGCAATTTCGCGCCAAAACTGCACGATGATTGGATTCGTGCACATCGCGAGTTTTTTGTCCCGAAACGCTTTGTCTGCAAGAACGCGTGACACTTCAAGAAGCGTACTGCCCGCGTTCGGATCATCAATCACGAGCATCGATGCATTGCGAAAATACTGTTCGAAGATCGGACCACCAGTCGTTTTCAGATCAAACAGCTTATCAAAAATTGAAAACAACTCGTTCACGACGAATGTCTTCTGCTCCGGAAACCGCGCATCATACTCGAGCATATTGAGTGCCATCGGCCGTGGCGTATATGCAGGATCAAAGTAGATAACGTCGCCATACCGCTCTGGCGGAATATATGAAAGAATATCAACAATGTCAGAACCATGCGGATCAATCATGCAGACACCCGCGCCTGCCGCGATATCCTGTGCAATCATATTTTTGAGAAGCGTTGTCTTTCCTGTTCCTGTCTGACCGATAACGTACATATGTCGCACGCGATCTTCTTTTGTCATATACGCTTTCGTCGTCACATTGCGATACGTATTCACGCCAAGCAATGTGCCTTCGGTCGGCATCTCGTGCGGCGCGGAACTCGTACCCGCTTTCGCCTGTTTGAGATGCGGCGATGACTTAATACCCTTGGGCGGAAAATGCACCATGGTGGTCAATTCACGAATAGAGAAAGGTAAACTTCGGGAAGTATTGAATTCTCGAAAAGAAAACTGATGGAGCATTTGCGCGAGCGCGCCTTTGCGCAGACGCTCAAATCGCAGCGTGTTTCCTCCGGTATGACTAAACTGATTAAACGCCGACTCCATTTCAGAGAGTATTTCTCCGGCGCGTTGTTCATTTCCCGCAGATGTGACAAGCCGGATATTACTCATGACAATCGGACTTGCGATTTTTTCGCGGAGAATTTCAAGCGCAGTCTGGTCAATGGTCGGCTGACGAGACATGCCGTCTTTGTCCTTGCTTTTTTCATCTCCAAAAACCATTTCACGGAGCACATGAGAAATTTTACCCCCCATCGTCACGGTACTCTCCACCGCTTTTTTGACAGGAACGCCACGTTCGATCTTTTTAATCACCTCTTTATATTTGTCGGCATAATCCAGAGCTCCGCGCGGATGAAAAACAAGCTGCAAAGCCGCCCCTTCGCCATCACGTTCGATCTTTGAAAATGAATTGATGATCACGTTGAGCGGATCGTAATCAAAATGTTCATAGAGTTTGATTGGGTATGCCGTGCTTTTAGCGAGTGTCATGGAAGACGCGGCAGCTGCTCCTTCTTCATTAAAAATATTGTAGTCGTCTTTGTGCACCTCAATCTTGGCATCATGAAATATGGAGAGTATGTGCTTTTCAAAAAGATCGCGCTTGTGGTTTGGAACGGCGACGTAAAAACTCACTTCTTCGCTGAAGTTTGGCAACGCGATCTCGATCGTAAAATAGTCATTCCCTCGCGTTCCGTCATTACCAACAGAGAGCATGCCGGAATAAAACTGCTCCATTGAGGAAATAAGCTCTTTGAGAGTCCTCTCTTTTTCGTCCGTCGCATGTTCCGGCAACTGCACTTCGTAGAGCGTCATGTGTGTCGCTTTCCATTCCGGTCCGCCCTCCTTCATACCCGCAACAGCAATTCCTTGGTTCACATACTGGACAAGGTAGCGATGAAAATCATCTTCCAAATGGGGGTTATGCATCTTATCGAGCACGGAGAGCGTATTCCGCAATCCTTCCTCGACAAGCACCGCGAGCAACTCTTCCATCTGCTTGTCATGTTCTTCGGGCGCAAGATCAAGCGCAATTTTTTCCACATGACGCTCGGGCATGTGGTGCACCGGAGCAAGTATGCTCTCCGGCGGAAACGCTTTATACTCCTCAATTTGATTCTTGATAATTTCTCCGCGATGCGGCTCGCGGCCGCGATCAAGAAGTTCTTTTTCCTTTTGCGCCACCTGTTCGCGCAAAAAAGAAATCTCCTCTTGGGGCGAGCTAAATTTTACCTGCTCTTCTTTTATTGGTTCCATATTTTACTATCAAATTTTAGTGTCGCCGCGTCAGTCCTCGAAGCATATTCCCGAGCTGCACTGCAACTTCCCTGCGTGTTGTGCCATCGCCGGTTGTATACCTGTCAAACATCCCCCGCATTTCAGCAACAGCCGACTTGCTTGCAAAGGCTAGCGATTTGCGCTCGTTCGCGCCGATTCTCGGTTTTCCCTCGACTTGAGGAACCATCCGCTGTGCGTAATAGTCAGCAAATGTTTCAGCATCGAGCTGCTTGCTCATGACAAGCTGAAGAAGTCTGCGCGCTCGTTCGGTGCTATCTCCTGGTCCAGTATCTAGTATACGGTTGAGCGGTATTGCTTTCATCGACCAATATATTGATTCTTGACTGGTTCCTTCACGGAACATCGTTTTGTTGTCCAATCGTTCTATGGCAGATCGCTGTTCCGGAATCTTCACTTCTCCCGCAGGCTGTTGGTCGGGAATTCTCGCTGCAGGAGGCGCGGCTTGTTGTTCAAGTACCGGCTGCCCCTGCCCTCCGAGAAGTTGATCGGCCGTTTGTGGCCCAATAGGGGGCACAGCCATCATATTTTGCATCCGTACCCGAAGCAACAGGAGCGCACTATTTTGCTCGGCGAGTGTGCCACCCGCAGCTTTTTCAAGCGCCGTCTGCATACTCGCAACTGTTCGCGCGTCAGCGCCCGTGAGCTGCCCGTAATACTCGGAAAATGCCTGGCGGTCCACATCACCAGTTTTCACCTTGTTTATCAAATCATCTGTTCGAGAGATGGCATCGCCAGCGCCTGTACGCACAATCGTATCAAAAAATTGATGCTCTGCGACACGTGTCCGTTCTCGAATCTCTTGCAGGGCTCTTAGAACGGCAGGATCAGTACTTGGCTTTTCCGTTTTCGTTTTTTCCTTCAGTCTCTCTTCCGCTTCTTCGACTACCGCAGCATGTTTTCCCTGATGCGCCGCCGCATCTTTCGTGAAATAGTCTTTGCCGACGACCTCTACTTTCTTGTTCGCAATATCAATTTTAATTGCGTTGTTTCCGTCTCTTTGTACATACTCCGCATATCCTGCCGCGTCTGGAGAATAGCCTTTTTCTTGGAGAGTTTGTGCCAAGGCAGTATCATTCTTCAGAACGGTGCTTGCATACTCTCCCCAGAGTGTACTCGCACGATTCGTAGCAAAGTTTGCAAGCTCCTCTTCCTCACCATTCCAACCAAGACTTTTCGCTACGCCTTTGTTGTCCGCAATATAGTCCGAGATCACTCGCTCGGTCGGCAGGTTATTCATGTGCCGCACTACTTCGTTTGGCACAACCTCGACGCTCGGAACCGTTCCGCTTGTTTCGGGAATAATCGGCGTTTGTTTTGTCGTCACTGGAGGCGCTTTTACTTTCGGGGTCGTTTCCGTTACTTTAGGCTCGCCTTGCTGCCCTTCTTGTGGCACATTCCCATTTTCTACAGGCATTTTTGGAGTTATTTCAACTGGAGCTGCAGATTTTTGTCGCACGGTTTCTTCAGACACAAACTGCGTCATTGCTGCTTTCTGTTCAGCGCTAAGCGATGGATCTTCAAGTCTCTTGTGAAGAACTTCGAGCGCTGCTTTTTTGTCTTTTTGACCAGAAAAAAACTCTTGATACTGTTGGTACGCAAGCGCCGTCTTTCCAACTTGACTCTCGTTTGTTTGAGGTGTAGCTGCGTCAACCTCAGCCGCACGTGGCATAGCGGGTGAAGCTTCACCCGTAAAAAGATGGGAAAGTCCCTTATATGCCTGCCACGCACTTTCAGCTGTAAACACCCATCCAAATACTTGACGCAATTTCTCTACTTGCACTGCTGCAAGTCCAAACGAATGCACTGTGCCATTTTCCTCTACAAGTCTTGCATACCTTTCGAGGGCTCCCTTTCGCCTACGAAAAACTTCTGCTTTCTTTTCTTCCGTAGCTGCATTTAACACTTCAAAATGAATATCCATAATTTTCTGCACTATTGCTTCCCGCTCAACCCCAAGCTGCCGTAACTTTCCCATCCAAGTTTGAGGCAACATTTTGCGCCCTGCGTCAGGTATTTTTTCAATACGCTTTATCAATTCAGCCGGCAGTGTTTTCAGATACTCATTACCTATTTGCACCCCAGTTGGTTTCTCACCGCCACTTTTATTCTTCGCTTTATCGTACAGTGCCCATGCTTCATTGAGCGTCTTTCCACCGCTTGTTCTCGCGATATACTCCTCTTCAGATTCATCTTCTTTTTTGCGATAATCCTCATCTCCACGAGTCTTATTCGCTACCTTAATTTCCTCGTAATCTTTAAATGTACCGACAACTTCACCCGCGACAAGCGCGGCATACATGGCAGCGCTGATCGGCAAACCAAAAAATGCCGCAACAGGACGGCCAATACGCGCGGCAGCACTCGCAATAACACCTCCGCTCTGTAGCTTTCTCCCGACATTCCAATCCATTTTCAAACCTGCATCTTTTTTCAACTTGTCCAATTTAGCAGCGCTTAACATCGCCTGCGCCTTATCCGCACTTTTCGCCCACCGGTGAGCGAACGCATCGTATAGTGGACTGCTCTGCCGTAACTTTCCGGCCGTTTGAGTAATGCTACTTTTTTCGGTACCTTGCAGACCTCTTGATTCCAAAAGCGTGCCCGACATTAATTCTCCCGTCCATTTCTTGAGATACAACCCCCAGTTCAAAAAATTCATGCTCAATTTTTCGCGCTCCTTCTCGGAAAGTTCATCATATATTTTTTCAATGTCTTTTTTTGCCTCCTCGACTATTTCTTTCGGCGTCCGGGGAGCTTCTGGTGCAGGAGCAGGCGCTCCATCCGGTGTGACGTGAACAGTTGTATCTGGGGGTGTTTGTTCGGCAGGGGCTGCTGCGGTGACGGCCGGAGTCGTTGTTGTTTCAGCTACCGGAGCAACTGGCGTAGATGCGGCCTCCTCCCCCCGGGCATGAATCGCTTTCCCGAGAGCAAATGCTTCTTCAACCAATTTTGCTTTTGTCGCACCGCTATCGCTGTCGCGCTCTCTCATCAGCGCACAAGTGTGCTTCAAATCTTCTGACATCCCATCTCCGCCCAATTTCCCTTCATTATATGCCATCTGAACAAACACGAGCGTCCTACGGTCATTGCGCGGGTCAAGGGGATCTTTTTCCGGCATTAAAAGCGCGCGAATTGCATTGAATTTCTTGAGTTCGCTGTCTTTGGCAACCGAAGCTGATTCGAGGGAAGCCTCGGCGACAGCTGGCACAGCCGCATCGCCAATTAAAGCCCGCTCAACGTGTTCTGCTTCTTCCGGCGTCATCTCCAACACAGGAATACTGTAGTCTTCACTCGTTTCTTCACCCGCCGGAGCACCACCGTCAAAAACAGTTCTCCACGCTTCGTCGAGTTCTTCCTGTTCTCTTTTTTCTGCCTCGGCATCTGTAAGTTCCTCCGGTCCTGTCATCGCTTTAATCTCCGGAGATGGCGCTCTCGCATACCGATCTTCGTACAATTTCCGAAACAAAGCGATCTCATCTGCATCAAGAGGAACATTTTTCCTCTTGTCCACGATCATCTTGAGCAAATAAGCGTCGTCAAAATGTCCAAGAACGTCTGCGGCTGCCGCTTCTGCTTCAAAGAGTGCAGTAAGTTCAGGCTTCTTTTTTTCCTCAAACTCACGAGCAGCAAGTTGTTTCTCCATTTCCCTCTGTTTTTCTTCTTTAAACTCCTCATCAAAAATCCACGCACCTGTGGCATTTTTTTCACCTTGCTTTCCATCTGTGTCACTCACACTTCCCGCCGCACGGCCGACAACTCCTTTTCTTTCGGGTGTCCACGAACTCGGGAAAATCTTGTCCCAAGCAGCATCTGTTTCTTCCTTCGTTCCCTGCTCGGATGCTGTTGAAACAGCAGTCTCAATGATTTTGACGACTTCGACTGGCGGAGCCTTCACTGGTTGCTTTTCTTCAGAAAAAACAAAAGCGTCTCTCGTCATCTCGCCATACACCTTATCGAAAAACTTCCGCTCCGGACTATCCATTGAAAACGCTCTTGCACCCGCGCCGGAAATCGACGTTGATAAACTTGCGCGAACTTCATCGTGCGAGGGAATTCGTCCGCCAAACTCTTTCATCAGATTCTTCGTGTGCGCGATTATATCTTTACGAAGTTCTTTTTCTGCAGCAGATTCAGGCAATGGTTTAACTGGATTCTCTTTCGGCCGGTTAAGTTCACTTTGGGCGTCTTGCGCTTTAAGTGTTTCTATACCCTTCTCGAGTCCCTCCACTAGATAGGGGCCAAGATCATTCGCTGCCACAGGTTCTCCAAGTATAGGTTCGGCAGGAAGAGAATCTACGGGAAGACCAACCTCTGCAGGCAATCCCGCAAAAACATCCGGTCCGCTCGCTCTTGAATTTATACCTTCCGAGAGCGTTTGTGCTTTGTTATCGTTTATGGCCTTTCCTTGTCGTGCGCGCTCCTCAAGCGCCTTTTTCTTCATTTCAGCAAGAGCGGCTTCCTTTACAGGATCAATAAGAGGATTAAATTTATCGAAGTCATTCATAATAAGCAGAGTCGTACACTTTAATAGTATCATCCTGTCGGGCCAACACGAAGATAAAAATGTGGAGAAACAACCGCCTTCCGGCAGTTGTTTAGAACAGAGTCAGTATTTCAGGAACATCATCCGTAATGAGAATCGTATGCTCAAAGTGAGCGCTCCGTTTCCCATCAACTGTTTTCCATGTGTATCCATCGCTATCAAGCTCAATATTCCGCGTTCCCTCATTAAGCATCGGCTCTATTGCAAGCACCATGCACGGCAAAAGTTTTGGTCCTTTCCCTACAGTTCCGACATTTGGAATGTAGGGCTCTTCGTGCACATAGTGTCCAACACCGTGCCCACCAAGTTCTTCAACAATACCGTACCCAAGCGGCCGGGCGTATGATTCAATCGCCGCACCAATATCTCCGATCCTTTTGCCGCCTTTCGCTGCGTTAATGCCACACATAAGCGCTTCTTCTGTAGTATACAAAAGTTTCTGCGCCGCGCGATCAATCGTGCCAACAGCAACCGTCTTTGCCATATCTACAACCAAACCTCTGTGTATAAGGCCGATATCAATGCCAACAATATCGCCATCAGCAAGTATTTTCGGATGTTCGTTTGGGATACCGTGTACCACTTCATCGTTTACTGAAACACACAGTGTCGCAGGAAACGGACGGTTCGCGCCATATGGTTTGTAGTTGAGAAATGCGGCTTTGTCGCCTCCTGCCACAATTTGATCATGCGCAATTCGATCAAGAACAGCCGTACTCACGCCAGGATGCACTTCTGCTATCACTGTATTGAGAACAACCGCGAGGCGGCGTCCGGCTTCGCGCAAAATCTCTATCTCATCCGGCGTCTTTACCATGCTCATAGTTTTTTAAGGATGAATCACTCACCTTACGCAATAATATGAATGTTTTTCCGTCATTGCGAGGGCGAAGCCCGAAGCAATCTAGGATTACGTCAAGAAACTCTGGATTGCTTCGGGCTTCGCCCTCGCAATGACAAGTATAGATAATCTCATACAACTCATATTGCGTAAGGTGAGTGAATCACGGTACCGACGAACTCTTCACCACGCAAATACTTTTCCACGTTTTCAATATTTTTTCCATTCAAAATTGCCACTTCAATGCCAATGGCCTCTGCACGCGCCGAAGCAACAGGATCAAAGGGTGCATGCAGGCCCGGATCCCACTCCATAGGTATTAATTTCCGATATTCTCCCCATGTAATATCTTTGATCGGTTTCGCATCTCCATGTTGCTTCGGATCTTTATCGTACGCAAAATCGATATTTGAGAGATTCACAATTTTCATTGCATGTAATTTTTCTGCAAATTCCACTGCATCAAGATCAGAACTCGAACCCGGAGCATACGCTCCGCCCATGATGACTTTTGCGTCAATCCCATCTAATTCTTCTGGCCTGTTGACAACTTCACCGTATGCAAGCTCTTTGCAAACCGTCTGAAGAAGCTTGCTATTAAGCCGAAGAGCATAGATGCCGATCCAGTCAAGATCTTCTTTCGTTGTTTCTGTGAGTTCTTTGGCGACATTTTGATATTTGCGGCATGTTCTGCCGCCTCCAACGACAATCATGAATCGTTTGCCTTCCGCGACAAAACGAGCGATCATCTCGCGAAATAATCTCAAAAATTCCGTATCAACTTCTTCCGGCACGACAAGCGAACCGCCAAGCGATATGACGATTGTTTCTTGTTGCTCGTTATTCATATTCTATATGACTTACGCACTTGAGTGCAGTTTGAGGCGCGAGCGAGGCTTGCGACCAAGCTGTATTTCCTATACAGCGCGGGAACAAACGAGCGAAGCAACGAAGAAATGCGCCAAGTGCGTAAGTCATATTCTATAGTTTGAGAGCAGTTGCAATATCTTTCGCAACATTTTCGATCGACTGCTCACCATTGATATCGATAAAGTTATAATAAGCATGGCTCCGAAAATATTCGATTGCCGGTTTGGTCTCCGTATCGAACCAGTCAAGCCTCTTTGAAATTCCGGCGGCGGTGTCATCATGTCTACCACGCTCGCTGAGGCGGTCAGTTGCCCACTCTTGCGACACATTGATATGCACCACATCCGGCCGTTCCCGTTTATAGAACTGCAATGCGCCATCAAAAACAAGCGCTTCCGCATATCTGCGCACAAGGCCATCGCAAAAAAAGTGCTCATTCCCGGTCATATTTTTGATCAACAGCCCTGTCCATATCCATATCGGCAAAAATTCAGGTTGAAGGCCTCCCGTTTCCATAATCTCCCGTGCAAGCGTGCTCGTGTATGAATCTTCCTCAACAAATGTGCGAAATTCATTGCCGGTTTGGATATAAAAAAGAGACCTTTCTTGGTCCTTTTGTGCAAACAAATCACGCAAGAGGTCCAGCTGTGTCGTCTTCCCCGATCCCGAACGTCCATAGAATATAATGGTGCGCAGTTGCATACATGTTACTATACACCAGAAATCGTGTTTGCGCTAGTTCTAAGGGCTCGTTAAAAAATTAATTCCCAATCTCGCGCACACTGCGCAGCCATCTCCAACTCGTGCTCACTCGCAAAACCACTCGTTGTATCGGAATACAACT
Organism: Parcubacteria group bacterium Greene1014_15; assembly: GCA_007376725.1. GTDB lineage: Bacteria > Patescibacteriota > Minisyncoccia > Phycocordibacterales > VMGT01 > VMGT01. Next base: position 35,985 of record VMGT01000020.1, read on the forward strand.
CGGGTTTCGCTCATTCCGCGCCAAGTCGTATTTGACCGCGCATTGTGCGTGATCTTTGGGAATTAATTTTTTAACGAGCCCTAACGTAAAAAGATGGGGGGTGCGGCCATTCGGCACACCCCCGCTTTTTAGGAACCTGTCTACAATCTCGCTTTCTAGTCAAAATGGAGGTCGTAGACAGGTTCTTTTACTCAATCCTCTATTGCATCTTCCTCAGACGAGGAGAGAGACCAGCCGCGACCTTCTTTGGTCAATTCTCCAAAACCAACCCAGTCGACAGCAACGGTTAATTTCTTTGATAGTAATACGGGAGTAATACGGTAATACGGGGGTAATACGGGGACAGTCACCGTAATACGGGTAATACGGGGTAATACGGGGTAATACGGGGCATACGAATACGGGGACAGTCACCGTATTTATTTCACCGATAATACGGGGTACGGGGTAATACGGTCTAATACGGGGTAATACGGGTAATACGGGTAATACGGGTAATACGGGTAATACGGGTAATACGGGGACAGTCACCGTATTTATTTCACCGATAATACGGGGTACGGGGTAATACGGTAATACGGGGACAGTCACCGTATTTATTTCACCGATAATACGGGGACAGTCACCGGATAATACGGGGATAATACGGGGACAGTCACCGTATTTATTCACCGTATTTATTTCACCGTATTTATTTCCTCTTCACATTCTTTGAACCCTTTGGTCTTCCACCCTCTCGCAAAGTTGCATGCAATTTGTGTTCATCAACCATCATATTCACCCAGTCATTAGAACCAAAAGGCGCACCTTTGTTCACCGATGTCCTGATACCTGTGGTTATATCTTCTTTGTCTTGCGTATTCACCCATGCACCGTAATTCGTGGGTAATGGTGTGGGTCCTTTTGAAAGCATCTTCTGCAACTTTGGAGTACCTCTAGCTCTGATCCACCCGCTCCCCCATCTCCAGTCCTCTACCTTGCGCACAAGACCTGCACGCACCGGATTGCGTTCCACATATTTAATGACTGTCAGTAAATGAGCGTCTTTTTGGATAATGAAAGACTTATATCTTCCTTGGTAGAGCGGGCCAGTGCCGGTTGTCTTGGTAACGGTGTGCATTCTCCGCGTGTGTGCATTGGTGAGTAGGTGCATGAATGTTTTCATGTCCCCTTCTTTCTCGGGGAACAACACGAGGTGCCAATGGTTGGGCATGAGAGTGAATGCGAGTACATGCATGCCTGTTTTCTCTTGTGTGCGAATGAGCAAATCCATGAACAGTTGGTAGTCTTTTTCGTTTCTGAATATGCGCGTTCTACCAACGGCGCGATTGATAACGTGATATGGAGTTTGTGCGATATCTACTCGTGCTTGGCGCGCCATGCGATTACTATATCATAAGTATACGGTGACTGTCCCCGTATATGACCCCGTATATGTCCCCGTATACCCCGTATATTAAGTCGGTGACTGTCCCCGTATATCCGTATATGCCCCGTATATGTCGTATATCCTGACCCCGTATATCCCGTATATCCGTCGTATGGCCAGGTCGCTTGAGTGCGTACGTGATCGTTGCGACGACTCCTTTCAAGAAATCGTCTACGAAACAATATATTGCTATCAAAATGGTGTCGGAATGTTGTGCCAGAGTCATAATGGTTGTTGATTATACTTTTATGGCTCTAGTATAGCATTCTTTGCCTATCGTGATTCGGGTTAGTATTCTGTTATCATATTTGATACCCTCATATATGCCAGAATAATGGCCTTTCCCCGCAAATTCAACTACAACCGTTTTGTCATCTCCTTGGATAGTCAATATTTTGAAATTCCAATCGGAAAGTTCCGTATATGTTTCTTTCATCTTTTCTACATACTTCTCTTTGCCTTGGATAATCCCTTTCGATCCTATAACTTGGTATTGTACCTTTTCATCAAGACAATCCGCACATAAAATCCAATCTCGCTGATTCTCTGCATCAAGAAATTTTTCAACTATTTCCATTGCATTTTTCATAAATCACTCAAATAACAATTACAAAACTTCCACCAATAAGCAGTTTTTTGTTCGAAACATAGTTGGATTATTTTAATACTCCCGCATTGAAACTTGCGCTTCGATTTTGCGGATGAGATCGAGAACAACGGAAACGGCAATCAAGAGCGCCGTGCCGCCAATAGAGAGTGCTGTAAGACCGGTAAGCGCTTGCATGCCAATTGGCAGAACAGCAATAATACCAAGAAAGAGAGCGCCAACAAGCGTAATCCGTGTAACGATTTTTCCGATGTATGTCGCCGTATGATACCCCGGACGAACACCGGGAACAAATGCGCCGCTCTTCTGCAAATTTTGCGAGATTGAATCGGGATCAAAGGTCACTGCAGTGTAGAAATAGGTGAACAAAACAACAAGAATAAAGTACATGGAGCCATAAAATAGTTGATTCGCGAGCAATGCGCTCACAAAAGTCGATAGTGAACTGATCAGCTCATTGTCGATGTTGGAAAGAAAATTCACGATCATTTGGGGAAAGAGCAGTATTGAAAGAGCGAAGATGATCGGAATAACACCCGCTTGGTTAAGACGCAGCGGTAGATACGTAGAAATACCACCCGTTACCTTGGAGCCGCGAACACGTTTTGCGTAGGTAACCGGCACCGGGCGTTCCGCCTCCGTCACCGTCACCACACCCGCGATCACAGCGAGCGCTGCAGCAAGAAAGCCGAGATAGAGCGGCAACTGTTCTGGAGAAAACGAAAACACCAGTTGGCTCGCCACTTGCGGCAAACCGGCAACAATACCTGCAAAAATAATGAGCGAGGAACCGCTGCCGATGCCAAATTCGCTCATGAGTTCGCCAATCCATGTGAGCATGATAGACCCGGCAGCAATAACTGCGATGTTCGCTGCAAGATTGAGAATGGGCAAATCAACAATAATTCCCTGCCGCTGCAAAATAACGATAAAACTAAATCCTTGAATGATCGAGAGCGGAACCATAAGAAGCCGCGAGTATTGTGCAAACTTTTTTCGCCCCGCTTCCCCTTCCTCGTGGTACATCTCTTTGAGCTTGGGGAACATCATCGTTAAAAGCTGCATGATGATTGACGCCGTAATGTAGGGACCGACGCCAAGCATTACGATAGAAAGATTCGAGAGGCCGCCGCCGGAAAAGATATTCAAAAGACCGAGAAATTGATTCGAAGCAAAAAACTGCTCGAGCGCAATCTTGTCAACGCCGGGAATTGGAATCGTCGCCATCAAACGGAACACTGCAAGAGCGCCAACAACAAACAATATACGGTTGCGCAGTGAACGATCTTTGAGAGCGAGTTTGAATTTAGAAAATAGACTTTGCATATACTAATTTACAGACGAAAATCTGGGCGCACAACAAAAAACCTATACCACAACTGTGCCACCAACTTTCTCTATCAAGTCGCGAACGGATTTCGAAACAGCGATACCTTTGATGGTCAGCACCTTCGAGAGACCGCCGCGATGGAGAATCTTTATCTTCGGCATCTTACCCTTGCGCATTCGTACAAGGCCTTGTTTGAGAAGATATTCCGGAGTAACATCCACCGCTTTGGCCGCATACTTTTCAAGACTTCCCGTTGTCACAATCACCGGCTTCTCGTAAATACTCTGAAACTGATACCCGCGCAACTTTGGCAGCTTCTTAATGATATCACGCATTTCCGGGCGGAATTTCGCGCCAGCTCGAGCTTTCTGTCCCTTTGTGCCGCGGCCAGACGTTTTGCCGCGCGCACCGCCACGGCCGACGCGCTTCTTTGTTTTCTGTGCATGTTCTCTTTTGAGAGTATGTATTTGCATATCAGTAAAATTACTCGAAAGCGGGTTGTGCAACAACATCCTCTCCTACTGTAGGATCCACTGCAGCCGCCGGCAGAGCGACAGCAACAGCACGCTTAAGCTGTTTGAGCGCTTTAATCGCAACGCGAGCATTATTCAAACGATTACGGCTGCGCGAATGAATCTTTGACATAACGTCAGTAACTCCGGCAAGTTCAAGCACGTTTCGCACCGAACTTCCTGCCACAAGACCGCCTCCGGGAGCTGGCGAAATCTCGACAAGCGATGAGCTATACTTTGCCCGCACTTGATGCGGAATAGACATGTTTTTTGTCAGAGGCACTTTGATCATATTCTTTTTTGCATCTTTCGTTGCCTTCTCGATCGCAAGCGCAGTGTCACCGGCTTTGCCGATGCCAACACCAACCGTGCCCTTGCGGTCACCGAGAATCATCACAACGCTAAAATTGAAACGACGACCTCCCGCGACTACGCGCGTCACGCGGCGAATGTTAACGACACGCTGTTCGAACTCTGGACGCACGCGCTCGCGGCGAGGACCGCCTGACCCGCGACGAGAACGCCCTTCGGCACCGCCAGGACCTCCTTTGCGCGCACCTCCGCGAAATGGCGGGCGATTACCTCCTCCTTTCTGTCCGCCGGCCGGACCTCCACGCTGTGACGATCCGCGTCGAGGTATAAACGAACGATCTCCTTCGCGCGCGCCGCCTGCCGTCCGTCCGCTGACGAGGGCCTTGCTTCCACCCGTTTTTCCTGTCTGCGTTGTTTTTTGAGTATTGTTTTCCATACGTATGTTAAAATTCAAGACCTCCTTCGCGCGCGCCGTCCGCAAATGCCTTAATCCGGCCTGCATACACAAATCCTCCGCGATCAAAAACGACTTTTGTTATTTTCTTTTCTTTTGCCTCCTCGGCAATTTTTTTTCCCGCAATCGTCGCGGTTTCAGTTTTGTTTTTGCCGGAAATTACTTTCGAAGTCAGGCCGACAAGGGTTCTGCTATTCTCATCGTCAATTATTTGAGCATGAATATATTTATTTGAGCGATACACTGAAAGACGCGGTTTCTCTTTGGTTCCGGACACAGAAAAACGCACCTTTGTGTGGCGCCGCTCTCGCGTTTTTGTTTTTATGTCGGTCTTAGTCATTATGATATATTATGCGGTCTTCTTACCTTGCTTGCGACGCACCACTTCATCATGATAACGAATTCCTTTGCCCTTGTATGGTTCTGGCTTCTTGAGCGAGCGAACATTCGCCGCAAACTGACCCACCAGCTCTTTATCGATCCCCGTGATCGTAATGACATTCTTTTCAGCCGTTACTTTGATACCTTCGGGAATCAGAGCGATAACCGGGTGAGAAAAACCAAGTGTAAGCATGAGCTTTTGTCCCGATACTTCCGAACGGAAGCCGATTCCTTCAACAATAAGTTTTTTCTCATATACCTTATTCACACCCGCGATCATGTTTGCGATATGCGCTGCATACGTGCCCCAAAGCGCCTTTGTGGAAACAGAAGTAATGCGGGGTGTAAGCCTCACCTCACCGTCGAGAACGGCAATGTTGATGCTGTTTTTGAAATCACGCGAGAGTGTACCGAGCGGCCCGACGACAGAAACAGCGCCCGCTATCGCAGTCACAGATGTTTTTTCAGGTATTTCGATTATTTGTTTTCCAATGCGCGACATATATATATGGAACTTACCAGACGCGAAGCAAAGCCTCTCCGCCCATCTTTTCTTTCTGTGCTTCTTTGCCGGTAAGAATACCCTTCGGTGTTGAGAGCACGAGCGTCCCGAGACGCCTGCGCTCCGCCGCAATATCAGCAACGCCGTAGTAACGACGACGTGAAAGCTTTGAGATTTTGCGTGCCCCGCGAATACGCGGCGCACTGCCGTCGTAGACAAGATCAATTTCGATAAACTTTTTGACTTTCTTCCCCTTTTTTACAACAGTACCGACATATTTCTCGCGCTCAAGAAGCAGCGCAATTGCATACTTAAAATTCGAATAGGGAACAACAACCGATGCTTTGCCTGCATTGTTGCCATTCTTTATTTGTACGATCATGTTAGCAATTGCATCCATGTTAAATTTTTACCAAGATGATTTTTTGACACCCGGTATTTTGCCATCGTTTGCAAGTTCGCGAAAGCAAATCCTACAGAGCGCGAAATCCCGCATGTAACCGCGCTTTCTACCGCAACGAAAACAGCGCGACACAGACCGCGAGGAAAACTTCGGTTTCTTTTGAGATCTGACGATAACTGATGTTTTTGCCATAGTGTTTTTTCTACACCGCTTTGCGAAACTATCCTATCATACTACTCGGCAAACGAAAAACGGAGTTCCTACTCCGCCATAACTTGTTCCCGGATATTAAAAGAAAAAGCTCATGGAGCGTCCCACTATATTAGCAAAAATAAGGGCTTTTTGTCAAATTTCATCCCTCCCAAAAAATAAGGCCAATGACAACAAGACCAACAATAATGCCCACTAATTGAATGGTCGTGATTTCCTCACGATATAGAAACTGTGAATTACGAAACTCCCGCACACACCTGCTGCGGGAGTTTCGTAATTCACAGTTATAAATGGCATAATAATTATCGAACACCCGTCTTGTGTTCAAGAACCTTTACGCGATCGCGCAATTCATCAGTTTCTTGATGTCTTTTGCCAATACTAATTTCAAGATCATCGAAACGTTCGTCTATTTTTTCAAAGCGTTCGTCCACCTCTTCAAAGCGTTCGTCCATTTTTCTCTCGAGCTCTTCTATATCCTGTTTTGTCGCAGCAAAACCTTTGGCGACCATAATTGCCAGTTTTTCATTTTTCTCTTGAATGAATCTTTTTGTCGCACTGTCCATACCAAAAGTGTACTATTTTCCAATCGACTTCACAAACGGTACACCTATATGAGTAAAGTATGCGAGGGCCTCCTCGTTAGTATCCTTATTCTTGCGGCTCTTTGTAACTATTGTCACAGCAAGACCAAACACGTCCTTGAGATCTTCATCCGATGTTTCGGGAAATATCGTGTGTTCGCGAATTGCGAGCGTCATATTTCCCATAGCATCAATGGCCTTGCTCGGAATGCCACGAAAGTCCTTAGTGCGCGGCAATGCCACATTGAAGAGCTTGTCGAGAAAGCGGTACATGCGCGTACCGCGAAGCGTCACCTGATAGCCGATGGCATCACCTTGGCGGATCTTAAAAGCAGCTACAGATTGTTTCGCTCCGCGTGGCGCAGGCTTTTGTCCCGTAATCTTCGCAAGGCGATCCGCAACAAGAGCTATCTTTGCTTTGTCCTTCAGAGAACCAACGCCCGAAGAAACCACGACTTTCGAGAGCCGCGGCGCTTGCATGCGATTCACATATCCAAATTTTTCTTTGAGAATGTTGAATGCTTTATTTTGTTTTTCCTTCGTCATCTCTAGCATGGTAGTTCTCATATCACCGCACCACTTTTCTTGCTGATGCGAACCTTTTTGCCGTCCTTCACTTTCACCTTAAGACGTGTCGGCTTATTTGTTTTCGGATCAATCAGCATGACATTTGAAACATGGATTGGGTGCGTCTTGTCAATCACTTGTCCTTTCTGCCCCTTCTTTTGCGCACGCTGATGCTTCTTGCGCACATGCACGCCTTCCACGATAAGTTGAAGCGTTTTGGGCAAGGCGCGCAAGACTTTTCCTGTTCTGCCTTTGTCTTTTCCAGCTATAACCTGTACTGTATCACCTTTGTGTATTTTCATGGTTTTTTTAACAGTCAGTTACACAACTTCCGATGCAAGTGAAATAATTTTCTGATAACCGCGCTCTGCAAGCTCGCGCGGCATGGGACCAAATACTCGCCCTGCTTTCGGATCTTGCTTGTCTTTTTCCAAAATCACAACCGCATTGTCGTCAAAGCGAATATACGATCCATCCTTGCGACGAAATGCTTTCTTCTGGCGTACCACAACTGCCTGAAGGATTTCTTTTTTCTTTACAAGTTTGCGCGGTTCAGCAGTTTGAACAGAGAGTATCACGACATCGCCAATCTGCGCATAGCGGCGCTTGGATCCGCCCGGTACCTTGAAAACACGGCCGATCTTTCCGCCTGAATTGTCCGCTATTGTTACGAGTGACTGTGGCTGCAACATAAAAATTTATACGATCACGAATGTCTTTCTCTTGGAAATCGGGCGCACCTCGCGGATCGTCACTTTTTCGCCAACTTTGTGTGTGTTCCCAGCGTCATGCGCAAGATATTTCTTATGCCGCTTCATATACTTGTCGTATTTGACATGTTTGATGAAACGCGTCACAAGAACGGTTGCCGTATCTTTCATTTTGTCGGAAACAACAACACCCGAGAGTATTTTCCCCCGTTTCACTTTTTCTTCTGTCGTTGTGATTGTTTCTCCCATGGTGGATTTAGTTTGCTTTTTTTAGCTTGCGCGAACGCATCTCGGTGAGCATGCGGGCAATCTCTTTCTTCGCGTTCCTGCCTTCTTTTGTATTTCTCGATTTACTTCCTGCAACATCAAAGCGAAAATCGGTAGAAAGTTTGCGCGCATCACGAAGAAGCTTCGCAAGTTCTGTATCGTCAGCTTTTGCAATATCCTTGGTTTTCATGATTAGGCTCGGTTGATACTACTCAAATATCGTTCAAAGTCAACCGTACAGAAATTTAATGCTCCGCGCGTTCGATAATCCTTGTTTTCACCGGAAGCTTCGCCCCAGCCTTACGGAGCGCCTCGCGAGCAATCTCGGGCTTTACGCCATCCACCTCAAAAAGCATGCGACCCGGAAGCACTTCAAAAACATAGCCCTGCAAATCACCTTTCCCTTTACCCATGCCCACTTCCGCAGCTTTTGCGGTATACGGCCGATCGGGGAAGATACGGATCCACATCTTTCCTGTTTTCCCCACGAGACGAATCATCGTCTTTCGGGCAGCCTCGATCTGGTTTGATCGGATGCGTGCGCCTGTTGTTGCTTTAATTCCCATAGAACCATAAGAAAGTGTCGTGCCGCGCGTTTCAATTCCGCGTCTGTTTGGATTCTTTCGACCGCTTTGCCATTTGCGATATTTAACTTTCTTTGGGAATAGCATGATGGTTGTTGATGGCGTGACGTGAGAATTTACTTTTCAAATACATCGCCCTTATAAATCCATACTTTAATACCGAGATCTCCCTGCGCAATCGTCGCACGGGCGCGAGCAAAGTCGATATCAGCGCGCAATGTCTGAAGCGGAATGCGTCCTTGGCGCAGGTCTTCTTGTCGCGCCATGTCGGCTCCACCCAAACGGCCGGAGAGACGGATACGCACGCCCCGCACATCGCGATTTGCCATCACTTTTTCTACCGTTTGCTTGAGCACGCGACGAAACGGCATGCGCTTTTCAAGTCCTTCCGCAACCATGAGCGCCACGATTGCCGCATTTGACTCCGGAGAACGGATTTCTTCAATATCGATCTTAATATCGCCCGCAATTTCCAAAAGCTTATGACGACGGAGAAATGTCATAATATCCCCGCGCAATTTCACCGAACCTTCTCCAGAGCGACCGATGATCATGCCCGGACGAGAGGTCTTGATGATAACTCGGAGTTTGTTTGCGCCGCGCTCCATTTCAATGCCACCCACATACATACCGAGAAGACGTTTCTCAAGGTATTCGCGAAGAAGCACATCACACTTAAGAAAAGAGTTGTAGAGTGCAGGCGTCGCAAACCAACGAGACTTCCAATCTCGCAAGATGCCAAGCCTATGTGCGTATGGATGAACGACGTGCGTCATGATTATTTATATATTCAGATTATTTCTTTTTTGGGATGGGGAGCTCATCTCCCAGTTCAATCGTGATGTGACTCGTGCGCTTGTTGATACGCGATGCATGGCCGCGCGCACGAGGACGAGATCGCTTGAGTGTCTTGCCCATGTCGACGCGAATCGCAGCTACGCGAAGATCTTCCGCAGACTGATTTGTTGCATTCTTCGCGTTCGCGAGCGCCGACTCAAGTAACCTAAGCAATGGTAGTGCGCCACGTTTCGTCATAAAACGAAGAACTTTCATAGCATGCGCTACATTTTTACCCCGTATCGCTCCCGCAATGAGACGCACTTTGCGCGGAGATTGGCGGTATGTGGAAAGTGTCGCTTTCATAGTAGTACTTTATTACTTCGCTCCCGGCTTAGCCGCTACAGGAGCGGTCTTCGCTGCCTTTGCCGCAGCAAGTTCGGTCTCCTTTTTCTTCTGTTCAAGCTCCTTCTGCATCTTGCCACCGTGACGTATAAACTTGCGCGTGAGAGAAAATTCACCGAGACGATGGCCAACCATATCTTCGGTAACAAACACCTCAAGATGCTGTTTGCCATTATGAACTCCAAAAGTAAAACCAACCATTTCAGGAGCTATCTCGCTCCGGCGTGACCATGTCTTAATAACGCCCGCTTCAGTGGGACGTTTGCCGGCTATCTTTTTGAGCAGTTTCGGGTCAACATACGGACCCTTTTTGAGTGATCTCGTCATAACGTGCAATGAAAAAAGCCTTTCCTTCGGCTCATGACTATACTACTCAATACCGTGGAGGGTGTCAACAAAAACACATAAGCGGCACTACACTCATTACGAAAATTTGACATTTATTTTTCTGATGATATAATCTGATTGGTATGAGATTCCCATCACACAACAGTTTTATGCGGAGAAAATGAAATGACTGCGTCTCTAGCAACTCAAACAACAACGTTGTATGATCTCATCGCGACAATCCAGCGCGTCGCCGACGAACATCCAGAGCTCTCGCCCGAGGCGAGAGAACAGACAGAGGTGGCCACCATAGTGGCCATGATCCAAAAAGGAATGGTCTATGCAGGGCCGTACAAGCTGTGCGTAGCAGACAGTTGACCCCCACCCCGAGGCGTGAACAACATATCGTTCACGCCTTGACTTTTTTATGTGCAAAAAGATATCCCCCGTACTCCATAATTTGAATACGGGGGGCATTGCGCGCACCAAACAAATGAATAGTTAGTTACTTAAGTCCGAAACCTATGTCTTTCAGATAGACTTCGAATTTATATTGATTTCGGATATCTTCCTGTACTCGCTCGAAACGAGACGCAACCGTATGTTTGTGCAAATGAAACAGCGAAATTAAAATATCCGGAATCAGTTTTTCATACGGTAAAAAGATCCGGCAAAGTTCCTCGTTCGTGAGCTGCTGGCAGTAAATACAATACTATTCTGTATTTGTCTTCGGGAATCCCTTTACCGCTTTTCCAGAAATCGGCAAGTTCCGTATCGGTAAATCGGCGAGCATAGTGCAACTCTGCATAAATCCAAGCAGCGGAACGCTGACATAATAGTATATGCTTCCCCTGAATAGGCACAGTCGCTCCTGCCCAAGTACTTGTATAAGACACTGCAGCCATATGCTTGCAGTATGTTTCAGAAGTAATAACCCGAATCACGATAGGCAAAGAATGCTATACCAGAGCCATAAAAGTATAATCAACAACCATTATGACTCTGGCACAACATTCTAACCTCGACACCATTTTGATACTGTGAATTACGAAATGCAAAAATGTTATACTGGAAGTGCTTTAGGGGGTTGTGTCTCTGAGGCTGTGTTTGTTGGAAAAATTAGACTTTTTTCGATTTATTGTACATTAGTTTTCAAATCTTTTTCTATTTCGTAATTCGCAGTATCTCATATCGTCATGCATGTAGGAAAATACGTTTTTGCTCAAGTGAATGACTCGACATCGACCGACATCTTTATGAAATCCTACAGATTTTGAGCGTACCCCTGTTTGACAAAAACAGCCTGATTGAGCTGTTTTCTCATGTCTGTCTACAAAATCCTGTCAAGGGCTCGCAAAATACGGCTTTGTTATTTGATTTTTAACCGGACAGTAGTGGTACTTATCCCCATTTGCATCTCCCCATTTGCATCCATTTGCATCCGCGCGTTGTTTAAAAAAGGTACACATGAACACTCTGCGGCTCCTGTCGCAGAGTGTTATTTCTTATTATTTAAATCGCATTTCTTTTCTTTCCAACTTTTCGGCGGCTCACGATGAGCACGTTTGAATACTTTTTAGCGCGGCGAGTCTTGTGACCTTTGCCGGTCGGTTTGCCCCATGCAGAAACCGCGCGGCGGCGTCCACGGCCCTGCTTCCCTTCGCCTCCTCCATGCGGATGATCAACCGGATTCATCGCCGTACCACGAACCGTCGGACGAATACCCTTCCAACGCGAACGGCCTGCTTTGCCGTAGTTTGTCAGACGATGTTCCTGGTTTGAAACTTCGCCGATCGACGCCCATGCCTGGTCAGAGACACGGCGAATTTCTGACGACGGCATTTTGATGTGCGTGTAGCCACCCTCTTGAGCAACTACTTCCGCGTAGTTTCCCGCAGAACGTGCGAGGCGGCCGCCGCCAAGCGGCTTCAGTTC
>VMGT01000021.1 GCA_007376725.1 Parcubacteria group bacterium Greene1014_15
GGGAGATATGGGGATAAGTACAATTATTTATTTAAACATGTGTTATAATTATACCATAAATAATGCAAAAGAATTGTACTTATCCCCATTATTTCGCCCATTATTTCGTGGTGTGCGTACTCGCACCCATCGTCAGGCAAGCCCTTTTTCACGCTGTACTCGCGCACTACTTCACCGTTACCGTAAGTGATGCAGTCGCAGTTCCAACACTATTTGTTGCCGTGAGAACATAAGTTGTCGTTTTTGCGGGTTTCACTACAAGCGTGCCGGTTGCCGCAACTTTGCCGATACCTTGATCGAGCATAACGCTCGCCGCATCGGTCGTCGTCCATGAAAGCGTCGCGGACGAACCAATAACAATAATGATTGAAGTTGCTCCTTTACTTGTCGTCAATTTTGCAGTTGGAGAATTCACTTTCACAACTGGAGGCGGAGTTGGCGTTGGAGCGGGAGCAGGCGGAGGTACGGCGGGCGGCGGAGTAACGATAACGGTACTCTCATCAGTATCCTGCGCATCAATACAGCCGGTATCTTTGAGATCAATATATCCGTCTTTGTCATTGTCTACGCCATCACTGCATTGCGGCAGAGTGGTAGACGGAGGCACCACGATTGGCGTTGGTGTAGGCGTTGGAGTTGTAGTAGGCGCAGGCGGCGGAGTAACAGGCGGAGTAATGATTATCGTACTCTCATCAGTATCTTGCGCATCAGTACAGCCAGAATCTTTGAGATCAATGTATCCGTCTTTATCATTATCTGCGCCGTCACTGCATTGCGGCAAAGCGACAGATGGAGGAACTATTGGCGTCGGTGCAGGCGGAGGCACGACGGGAGCGACAGAAGGCGGAGTAATAAGTATCGGAAGTGGCGTCACTGTTTTGCACTCGCCTGTATACGCAACCCCTACACCCGATTGTTTCGCGGTACACGAATTTGAATACGTCTTGCCGTTCTCGCCGCACACCGGATCATATTGCTGTGTACACAAAATTTCGGCGCTTGGCGTCGGTGCAACCGTCCCTTTGCTTGCCGGAAGCGTCGTCGCGCTCGTACATTCGCCCGCATATGAAACTTCTACCTTCGCCTCTTTTGCAAAACACTCATTCAAATACGTAATACCGTTCTTTCCGCAGACAAATGCTTTACTGATAGCGCATGTCGGCAATGATTCAGTCGGTTTTACCACTTCTACCTCCTTCTCTATTTCAGTTTTTTCCATTTTTTCTTTGCATTCGCCTTTATATGCAATCTTGACTCCTGCCTGCTCTGCTTCACATGTATTGCCATATGATTTGTCATTCACCCCGCAGACTGGCGCAAAGATGCGAGCACACATCACAGGTAGCGGTTCGATTTTACTTGTGTCCGGAATCTTTTCAATTTTTTGCGGCGCTGTCGGTTCTGCAGATTTGAGAGCCTTTTCGATAACATCTCCTATCTTTTTTGCTTGTTCCGGTAATTTTTCTTTCGCTTGTATCAGTACATCAATTTGAGCCTGCTTTTCTTGCATTCCGGTAGACAGATTTTTCACCACTTGCTGTATCACATCTTCCGATTTTTCTTTCTCCCCCAGGAGCTCAATCACCTCTTTTATTTTTTCAACCTGCTTTTCTTGCACTTGTTCAAATCGTTCTTTCTTTTCTTCAGGTGCCTTGTTCGCAAATGCATTTAGAAGCACCTGCTGCTTGAGTTTCGAGGTTAATAATTTCGAAGCAACATCTTTTCCCGCTTCTCCCTTCTTTTCAAGTAGCTTTTTTGTCGCCTGCTCTGCTTTCCCTGCTTCTTTTTCAAACGCAGAGAGATGCGCCGCCGCTTCATCATGCTTTCCACCTACCGCAAGCTCATTCGCTTCAAGCAATTTTTCACTCGCGTAACGTATGTGCAGTTCCGCTCTTCGCTCCGAATTAAACGTAAAGAACGAGCGAGCGGCATGCCCCATGTTGCGGAGCGTATAGCGCAATGTCCCCGGAAGCACCCTTGGATGCAAGCTCGTGTTCGTCGAACTTGCAATATCTTGCGCGGCGTTCGCTCCGCCGCCTACTCCATCGTCACCTCCATTAAAGTCTCGAACAACCCAGCGAGTAAGCATGAGTGTTCGTGCATTATCCGCCTCATTTTCCGTTCCAATAGGATGTCCTATATATCTCAAGTCGGGATTAGAAAAGTACGGGATGCGCGGACAAATATCTTGACCGTCAACTCCCTCACACTTATATGCCATAATCGTGCGAAAATCGAATTGTGTTGACCGATACCCGTATGAGTATGTGTAGCGGGGCGGAAGAGGACCTCCATTCGATGAAAACTGATCTTCCTCATTATGTCCTGCACCCATATTGTGCCCGACCTCATGCATAAATGTATTCGTGTCAATACAATCTACATTTACGACGTTATATGCCAGATTCGCAAACGTACTTTCATTTTCTTCACTCATCTGGTATCCGATCCCGCAAAAATCATCAAGTTCTGACACAAGCACCGTCACAATATCGGCTCGATCGTCTTCGCGAATGCTGTGAAGCTGCATCACGCCATCTCTGAAAGTTGACGAGAAATAGGGAAGCGCGTCCTGCATTGAACCATTCCACGAAATAGCGCTTTCGTTTACGCTCAGAGGCAACAGACGTACCCAACGAAGCCGGATAGCAATTTCACTATTCTCCAGAACCTCGTTCGCATCTTCGATCATATTTATCGCAACAGCCCACACCGCATCATGACTCCCATCGTAGAGTGCCAGTACGTCAGTCGTATAGCCGACAAGTACATCAATTTCAACGGGCGCAACACTCGCCGAAGGCGGAGGCGTCGCCGTTGCAGTCACTCGCGCTCCGCCAGAGCTCGGCGTCACAATATGAAAATCTTCGGGAAATTTAGCAAGGTCAATTTCTTGTATCGTGTATCCTCCGCCTAAAGAAGGCCGTATGGAAAAGACACCATCACGAGTTCGAATAGTTCCCGCAACTTTATTTCCCACCTGCACAAGCCGTATCGTGCTTCCTGTTTTACCTTGAATCGTTCCCTTCCAGATTTTTGTTCCATCAGGCTTTTCATCTCGGCGCGTCAAAATACCCCGCAGACTTACGTTTGCAAAAAGGTCAAAATCAATCTGGTTATTTTGAAGAATCTGGGGATTCAATGAAAGTCCCCTGATTCGCTTTGTTCCCCAGTGTCGTTTGCGTTCTATTGAAGTCTTTTGGGTCTGTGTCAAAGTATCTTCCAAAAGACGAGTGCCGATCGCCTGAAGAATCGCCGGATTAATGTTGACTTGTGGGGGCACGGGCGGCGGAGTTCCACCTCCCCCCGACGGAGACGGACTTGGCGGAGGTACCGGTGGAGGCGCTAAAGAAGACGCGGGCGGCGGAGTTCCTCTGCGTATGATGACACCGTCATCACCAACTGCAAAACAAAGACCCGCGCTTGGGCACGCAACATCACGCAATATCACCGTCGTCGGAGATGTTTCCTCCGTCCATGCCGTACCTCCATTTACTGTTTTTCTAATATAACCGCTATTTCCAACAGCCCATCCGTTGTTTGCATCAATCATATCAATTCCGCGAAACGTAACACCGGGAGTCGAATACTGCGCCGTTGAGGAAAGAGCCCCATCAGTACTTTTAGAAATAGTGCCACCCGAGAGCCAGACAAGATCCTGCGTCACCGCGTCTGCAGTCCACCAAAAATTACTGCTTCCAGACGGCATCGGGTACCAGTTTGTTCCACCATTAATTGTCTTCAAGAGCGAACCACCTCCCACAGCCCATCCAATTGCACCATTTGCAAAATACACTCCCGTAAGATTATTAAATGTTCCGGAGGACATTTCGCCCCACGTCGCACCGCTATTCGTCGTTCGAAAAATTTTTCCCGCATTTCCAACCGCAATCACATTTGCCGCATCAATCGCAAATATACTCCAGTAATACTGATCGGCGGCAGGAGTGCCCACTCCGAGACGAGTCCAGGATGCTCCGCCATTGATCGTCTTGAGGAGCGCCCCGCCATCACCGGAAACATAGCAGAGATTTGAAGTAAGACATGAAATGCCTCGCAATGGATTCGTAACCGGAATCAATTGAGAAACCCATGTGTCGCCGCCATTGTCTGTTTTAAGAATAACCCCGTTTCCTCCAATAAATGGCCCTCCTCCCACCACATAACACAGACGATCTGTCGGACATGCAACAGCGTTCAGATCATTGGATATGCTTGAAGGACGAATTTGCCATGCGTTAGCCGCAACACGCGAAGCTGGGATGGCACCTACAATGCTTGGAATACCTACAAAAAGAATCACCGAACAAAGAACAAAAAATAGTTTATATTTCATATGCTATCTATTGTACGCCAAACATGCGCAACTGTGAAAACGGCCGAGTGGTGCTGGCAGTTTTTCTGTGCCGATTTATCCCTGCGTTTCCGTATCGTCCGGTATGAACATGCCTACTTTAAATGTTTCCGTTTTTGAAAGCCATGTCTTGCCTTTGTTGTCTGTATAAATCACCGTGACAACGCCAACCCCTTCTCCAATTTCAGCAATTGAAGGATCGAGCTCTGCCGTAAATACGCCGTCTTGATTAATAGTCCCCATTTTACCGACAACAGTCCACACAGTTCCCCCACTGGCAAGTTTTTGCGTTCCATCCGACATACCAAGAACTGCAGTGAAAAAGACCTTGTCACCCTCAACAAGACCTTTGAGCGATCGGTTTGGCGTGATAACAAAACTCTTTATTGATACAGTGACTGGCCTCGTTGTGCTTGGCGGAGTTGGCCTTACGATCGGACGCGATTCGCTCGCCGGGAGGGGCGTGGGAGGTTGTGGCTGTATTGGAGGTACCGTTTTTGGGTCAAGAGATTGTTGAATAGGAATCTTGATCACTCCCATGTTCGTGCGACTACTACCGCAGGAGCTCGTAATCTCGATATCTTGAAGCGAAACCACGCTTCCTTTGGGTTGCACATTGAAAATTGCTGAATTGTTTGCTACAACGTAGAAACTTTGAGGACCTACAATTGTTGCATTGGCACTGTCGAGATTTCGAGATGGGATGGTTATAGTTCCTGACTGGCCGAGTGCTTCTACTTCAACTTCAAATGTTTTGTTTTGTTTGACGACAACTGGTTTCAAAGACCACAAGCCCTTTGTTTTAGGCGCAACCTGGGTGCCGATGCGACTGATGCGTACACCGGGAACCTGCGGACCATTAACAAAATAGACTCCCGTACCAGATCTCCATGCAACATGATCATTAATAAGGTAGCTCACGCTTGACCATCCATACGAACCGATATTACTTCCGGAGTTCTCGGGAACGGTCGGAGATACGCGTAGTTTTACCCAATAACGCTGGTGTGCCGGTAATGTTTGCTCAACTTTCCGCAGTTTTTCCCACCAACTCGTTATTGGACTGAAGATCAAAGAGCCATTGCTGGAGTTGTAGACAAAGCCTACTTTCTGTAACGGGTCTTGAGGTCCCCAGTCAATAAGATCTGCGTATGAAAAAAACGGGCCGTCGGTAATGATGATCGATTTCGCATTAAACTTGGGAACAACAGTAATGGTAATTTCACTTTCTCGTATGCCGTCTTTTTCCCTCCTTGTTCCCTTTGTTGCCGTATGAGCTTCTGAAATTTCAGGTGTAATTGTCATTGTTCCAAAGTCATTGCTCTGTACCTCACTTAGCGGTTTTGGAGAAACAGCGGGAGTGCAGGAACTCTGCGTGGTTGCTGGTACGCTGATAAGAGAGAGGGCGACAAGAAGCGGAGAAAGTGACATGAGGAGCTCGTGGAACATATATGTCGCGTTAGAATTGCTATGGATACAGTATATCCCACTTTGCTTTGCGGGGTAATTCTGAATGTGGAAAAATAGGTAACTATTTATAAACCCCACACTGTGATCTGCTGCAAATTGCGTCTTTTTCGTCAGCTTCCCCATATGCTTTCTCAAAATACGCAATTTTCGCAAAGAATTTTGAACATTTCGTCTAGGCATTAGATAGGAGATAGGCTCTTAAAAGATAACAGAAAACGCCTTCGTTTCGAGAAGGCGTTTCAGGGTACATTTATGGATTGGAATGTACTCGTGTCGGGGGCTTTTCGCTACGGGGTGACTTGGAGCGCCTTAAGCAGCACCTCAAGCTTCTCTGCGACGCCACTTGCCATGATGACGATCGCGAGTGTAAGCGCTAGCGATAAAACTGCCGCAACGGAAATAGGAATATTTCCAGTGTTTCCCATGTTGAGCTCCTTGTGCGTAATTCTTGCGAAGCATTATATCACGCAGATATATATCTGTCAATATTACTCCCCAGGCAACCTCTCATACCCTCGGAAAATCCCCCTCATTCCCCCTTTCGTAAAGGGGGAAGTCGAGCGCCTCTCTCATAAAGGGAGGGTGGGAGGGATATGGACTCCTCCCTTTTTGAAAGGGAGGGTGGGAGGGATATGGACTCCTCCCTTTTTGAAAGGGAGGGTGGGAGGGATTTATTCATAGCTGTGAAAGGTTACCTCCATCAGATTGTGCGCAATGGAGTTTTTGAGACGCAATTTCGCATCATCTGGCATTTGTTCAAGCGTATCTATAAAGTCACAAAGTTCACCAATAGTGATGCGTTTGCCACGGGTCATTTCTTTCAGTTGTTCGTATGCATCAACATATCCATATCGCCGCATGACGGTTTGTATCGCTTCGCCGAAGACTTCTGGGTTTTCGTCAATTTCTTTGAGAAGGGCTGTTGTATTGATACTCACTTTTTCGAGACCGCGAAGCATCTTTACAACAGCGAGATGATGCGCCGCGAACGCTTCGCCGATAAAACGCTGAATGATAGAGTCACAGAGTTCGCGCTGCAGTTTGTTTACAGGAAGTTCGCGCGCAAAAAAATCAAACAGCGCATTTGCGGCGCCAAGCGCCCCCTTGGCGGTTTCCCAGTCGGTTGGATTTACCTTGTGCGGCATGGTCGAAGATCCGACTTCCCCGGGAACTGCGTGCAGACAAAAGACTCCACGGCCGATATAGAGAGGCATGTCTTGCGCGAGGTCAATGAGTATACCATTAAGCTCGGACATGAGATGAGAAAGTCTTGCGATATCATCATGCGGGTTGATCTGTGTCGTTCTCTTGAGCGGCGAGAGGCCGAGTGAGCGCACAAATTTTGTTCTGAATTCGTGCCAATTAACATCAGGATATGCGGCATAGTGTGCAGAGAGATTTCCGACAGCGCCACCGAACTTTCCGTGCATGCGGAATTTTCTGATCTCGCGAAGTTTGCGTTTAAGCCGATCAGTGAATACAAGAAGCTGTTCGCCGACAGTGGTTGGTGTTGCCGGCTGGAGGTGTGTCATACCAAGAAGCGGCGCATTGATGTGTTTTCGAGCGAAGCGCCGAAGATTGCCGATAAAAAGCGAAAGTGTAACGTCGATGACGGTGCATAGCAACCTGTTGATCAGAAGTCCGTAGGCGAGATTGGTAACATCTTCGCTTGTCAGAGCAAAATGAACAAATTGCACGGGTACATGCAAGGGTGCAAGTCTATTGCGCAGCCAGTACTCGATTGCTTTGACGTCGTGTCGCGTTCCTGTTGTGGGATTGTTTTCATGATCAAGGACAATGTAGTAGTCAGGAGCGTCGAAATTTTCATAGATGTTTTTAAGCCGAATCTGCATGTCCGTTGTAAAGCGTGGCAATTCAATGACGCCTGGTTCATCCGAAAGAGCTATGAGATAGCGAATCTCTACTTCAACGCGAGCTTGCGCAAGCGCCGGGCCCGCCATAATCTCGCGGACGGGAGCTGTTTCCTTTCGATACCGATCGTCGAGTGGGCAAATGGACATTTTACGCAAAAATTCTTTAAATGACACTTTTGTGACTCCTCATTGTGGTATGCCAAAAAACAAAAAATCTACTCCAAGCATAGCAGATTTTTGTTGTATATAGTTACAAACTCTAAACCCTAAATCCTATTCAAAATCTCGTCAATGACTTTCAAGTCATTCTCGCATCCCGGAAAATCTATATCGCGAGTAACTCCGTCGAGGGTAATGCGGTAATGCGCAATGTAATCAGCGACGAGTGGAGCGTCGCAAGGTTTGCTAAGAAGGTTTGAACTTCTGATATGTTCCTTTATTTTTTCAAGATTTTCGACTGGAATTTTTTCGTGAACTGGCCCCTTGATTGAACTGACATCGAGCGTACCGTCTTGCGAGAGGGTGAGTTCATCGTGGCAAGCATCCGGGTCCGGTAATGCGCATGGTCCCCAACTTGCATTTCTTTGAAACAGGAGTGTTGAATCTATTTCCACCCCGTCTTTTTTTATAGGAAATGTTTTGAGATTGAGTGAAGGAGGTGTCATGATACGGTGGAGCATGTAGGCGCTACCTGCAATACAAATAAAAAGCAACGACAACCCCACAACCTCGGCGATGGCGCGCCGAGACTTCCGGATATGTAGTAGTTTTTCTGTATTTTCTTCGCTCATTACCTTGAGCTTTGCTAAGGCCTCGTTGATTAATAACTTGCCCGTTTCGCTTCCATATTTCCGCAATCTTTCATTTTTTCTCAATCACAAATCTTTCATCGTAGCTCGCTACGCCTCAAGATTTGTTCAATCGAAAAAATCAAATCTTACGAAAATCTGAAACCGAATCATGTCAAGTTATTAATCAACGAGGTCTAATGTACTGCGGGCGTGGTTGTGGCAGTAGTGCTTGCTGTTATTTCCACTTGGGTTGTTGTTGACGCTGTAGCGATCTCGCCGCATGCAACGGAGATGTGTCCTTCTTCAGCTGTTTTTCGAACAGTGATTGCAAGCGGTTCGCGTGCGAGAAGCTCATCATACGATACATCAAGGAGAGTATCCGAGACCCCGAGATCTGTTGCTTCTGTTCCGGTATTTTGATTTTGTTGCAGATTTGTAAGCGCATACGCGAGCTCTCCTTGCGATGTACAGCTTCCTTTGAGTATCTGCAGAGGCTGTTCAGTGTTAGCGACAAATTTGCTCACGATCGCGGTAACTGATGTTTTGCCCTCAATTTCTCGCAACACTGCCTCTCCTATTTGAAGCGAATCCCCCAAGGACCGAAGCGGTATATTCATTTTTCTGCTTTCTGTGGTGACTTGTGGAGGTGTGGCAATATCGGTTACTGGTGGTTGTTCCTCTTTCCCTGTAGAGAAGAGGAGTCCGCCAAGAACAACAAGCGCAGCGAAGATGATGATAATGAGAAGCCCTGTCGAGCCTTGGGTGGAAGTTTTCCGCATGAAAGTATACGATTATAAATTAGTGACAAACAAAGCAATTCCCCCTCGCAAGAGCGAGGAATGTATATGCCTAGTACCTCGTTAATTTAATTTTTTCGGATGAAAATTTTTCAATTTCGTGCGAGACGAAGTCAAAAAATTCGAGGAATATCGAGATATTTTAAGAAATTTTTGACAAGTTGTAGCCGAAATTGAGAGATTTTGGCCGAAAAAATTAGGTTAATGAGGTACTAATCTTGCTATACTACACCCTGATTTTGAGAGAACAAGGGTAAATAGAATATCGCCATGAAAATTGTGTTATTTCAACCCCCTGCTTTCGTAGAAAAAGATGCGGCGTATGTTCGGGGCATATTTGAATCTGGCGGTGTCATTGTGTTTCCGAGTGATACGGCGTATGGACTTGCTGCGAATCCGTGTAATGCTGCTGCGGTGCAAAAAATTTTTGATATCAAACAACGACCGATTAACGCAGACAT
Source organism: Parcubacteria group bacterium Greene1014_15 (assembly GCA_007376725.1). Classification (GTDB taxonomy): domain Bacteria; phylum Patescibacteriota; class Minisyncoccia; order Phycocordibacterales; family VMGT01; genus VMGT01. The sequence goes on from VMGT01000021.1 coordinate 9,748, forward strand.
TAGTTGTATTTTTAGAAATCTGGAAGAGGCGCGCATCTGGGCTGAAATAAACCAAGATCAGGAGAAGATATTAAAATCGTGCCTTCCGGGGTCGTATACATTTCTTTTGCAAGCGACAAAAATGTATCCTTTATCCGGCAAAGTTGGAGTGCGAATCCCTAATAGCGATTTGACGCGCTTTCTCTCATCTATTTTTAGATCACCATATACAGCGACCAGTGCGAATATCTCTGGGAGACCGTCACTCTATACTGCGGAAGATGTTGTGAAGGAATTTGAGAATATGAATATGCGACCTGACCTCATTTTAGATGCCGGACCGCTCATGGCCGGACGTATTTCAACAGTTATTGATCTTACGCAAGACACTCCAAAAATAGTACGGCAAGGAAGCGGACGCTTCCTTGCCGTATAGGTTATCCAAAAACAATATCACATATATCTGCCCTGAACTGTCGATTGGGTTCAAGGTCAACTTTTCTGTGCGGATAATGATAATTCGAGAGAACGACCAATCCCCGCTCTTTGCTGCGATCGGCAACGATCATGCATCCGGTGAATCCCGTTTTACCAAAGGTTTGTGGTGTGCCGTAGCGCCCCATATAGTCTTGCGGATAGAGATTCCACCCAAGCCCTCCGACGCCGTCTATATGCGGAAACTGTTTTGTGTGCATGTGCGTAACCATTTCTTGTGAGAAATATCTTTGTCCGTGGAATGTACCGCCGCAAAGAAGCATTACAAGAAAAGTCAGCAAATCTCCGGCAGACGAAAATAAACCAGCTGTTCCAAGACACGCTGCTGGATAATACTGCTGAAGTGTGTATGTACTTTCGTCATGTACTTCCCCGAGTAATTCTCTACCACGCCACGGATCATATTCAGTGGGAACTGTTGTATCTTTTGGGTAATACATATCAGGACCCCAAAAGGTATTGTTCATTTGCAAGCCTCGAAAGAAATACCAGTGTGCACGAATCCCTGGTGGATATGTTGAATGTACATTCATAAGACACAGGCTCAAGAGCAAAGCACTTACGTTTGAATACTTATATGCAGTTCCTGGAAATGCGACAAGAGAAGCGGAACACACGCGTCGAACGATTTCTTGCGGAGTCTTGTTTTTAAGAGAAGAGAGCGGCGGCAAATCCAAATTAACAGTATATGTCAAGAGGTGTCGAAGAGTAACGTACTTTTTGTCAGCAGACGTATCAAATGCTCGAAGATGTGAGATTACCGTATCGTCAAGAGATAATTGTCCTCGCTCAACCAAGCCAAGAGTAACCATGGCAAGAGGAATGACTTTGGTGATCGAAGCGATATCAAAGATGGAATCTGTTTTCATCGGACGTGACTGGGGTTCGTATGTATGTGTTCCGATTGGAATGATCAAACGACTGCCGTTTCTATTGATAATCCCCACCACACATCCGGGAAAGAGCTTTTCCTGGATAGCTTTTTTTATACGACGGCGAATCTGTTCTTCCACGGTCTCTCCTATATTGGCTTATTGGAAAACATGCTCCATTCTTTGAGGAATGTAGAGCTCGACCAGCGCTTATCTGCGCCGACGTTAGTTATGAGCTTGATATTGTATTTCAGAAAGAGTCTCTGTTCATCTGTGGGGAGCGAAGCAAAGTCCCGGTCTCCTCCCTTTGTGAAAATATGCGGACGGATTCCTTCGATCGCTACGCACGCGGAAATATCGTCTTTGTCTGCATCAAACGGTATCACATAATCTATGCCGCGTATACTGCTCACAATACTTGCGCGTGTGGCAATATCTTGGAACGGTTTTCCCTTTTTAAGACGCAGAAAGTTGTCGCCGTTCACTGCGACGACGAGTATGTCTCCATACTTCTTGCTTTCTATGATGCAGCTGATGTGTCCGGGATGAATCGGATCAAAACCTCCGCTTGTTGCAACGATTGTTCCTCGAAGCGTGTCGCGAATTTTTTTGAACTCATCAAGTGAGAGAATCTGCGCGCCAAATGATTCCATGGTTATGTAGAAATTAATTTGTCAATTTTAGCAGCCATGATGAAATCGTTCTCCGAGAGGCCATGAAGAGCGTGTGTCGTGAGTGTTACGGTTACTTTTCTATAGGAGATTTTCATGTCAGGATGATGATTTTCTTTTTCTGCGATAGTTGCTATGTTTGTTACAAAAGCGATTGCATCCATAAATGTTGGAAATGAAAACAATCTCGATATGCGCGTGTAATCATCGCTCGGTTTCCATTCCGGAATTTGCCCCAATAATTTTTTCACGGTGTCTTTCTCAAGCGGTCGTGTTCCCCCTTCGCATGGAATACATTTTTTTTGAGCTAGATTATCCATATATGCAGTATAACAAATGTATACATCTATACGTTTCAACAGTGTGTTGGACAAGACTGTCTTTTGCAATGAGTTGTAAAACTGCTACAATGATTTTGGAAGATCGTTTTTCTTTTTATTGTACAGGAGGGAGAGCTCCAATGGCTCTGTTGTATGTGTGCTTCTTATCTTTGGTGATTTTGATGTCTTCTGGTTGCGTCATGAGCGATCGGTTGAACCTGGAAATGCCTGATTTTGTACATTCTGAAAAAGATCCCCAGCGTGAACTCGCAAAATTATATACCGATGCCAAGATGGGTATAACACTTGTGCAGATGGCGAGTCTTGGATTCCCGCTCGAACGATGCCTTAAAGATAAAGAGCCCGGCGTTAAGTGCACTCCTGGTATTGCTGCACTCAAAGAAGTGTTCAGTGAAAATGTTTTCGGCAATCTTTTCAGCAATATCAACTCGTATAGAAGTGTTGATGATGTTGTACAAGACATAACCGGTAATATTGATTCCTACCTATTGCTCACGGTGCGTTACAAAGAGGTGAGGGTAAAAACACTTACTGCTTTCTACTTGATTTATACGAGACAGCGAAAAAAGACAACGGGTTTTGATGTCGAGTATCGATATCTCTTCCGCAACAGCATTCTGATATATAAAGACCGTGGGGATACTGCGAAGGGTCCGATCAACTCAATTGAACGTGACCGCAAATGGGGCATTGATCCCGAACTGTTTATCGACAGCCTAAAGATGGTGAAGTAATCAGTAAAAAAGATCGCTCCGTGAGAATTCTCACGGAGCGATGGCTATTTTTGATGTTCCACCGGTGTTTGTGGTGTGTACAACCCTGGCATGGAAAGGTTGCATACTGTAGCAAGTTGTGAGACTTCGGCCATAAAAGCATTGCGAACTTCGCTATTCGTTCTCTTTTTGAGGCCGAGCTTGCGATAGAGCTCATTTTTCGTGCTTTTGTCACTGCCAAAAATTTTGAGTGTTCGCAGGTACCATTTATTGAACGCTTCCTGGCATTCGTCGTGTGTTTCCGGATTCTGCGCGAGCCGCTTTACCCATGTATCGCCATGCGCTATGTGTGTCACTTCTTCTTCGAAAATTCCTTGTACAACGCGCGCCCAGGGGCCATAGCTGCACGTGAGCACATCTCCGAGTTGGTGTCCCGCTCCCCTGTCCATACAGAAGTTGAACATAATGAAGTCGGTCCATGTCTCGATCGGATAGTAGAAAATGTTGACACGCATGTCGGTGCCCGCGCGTTTTGTACCTATGTCTGATTCCGAAACACGTGCTCCAAGATTTTGCGAGTCAAGATGTGCTTGCACATCGAAACCCAAGTCAGCAAGAAGTCCAAAAACAGCTTTTGCATGCCGCACTTCGTCTTTGACGATATTTGCAACGATGAGTTTTTCTTGGACCGTCGGCGCTCTCATGATCCACGGGACATATCCATACGCACCGGAGAGTTCTGAATCTGCTTGCATGAGGAGTAAGTGCATAAGCACTTCTTTGTACTCTGGCGTCATTTCGCTTGCATCTTCAATCGGATCGCCAGACTGAATCTTTTCGAACATTTTTTGTTCGGCAACCTTCGAACTTGCTCTACGTGTCATCTATACCATCTCCAATAGGTACGAATCCGAAAATTGTACAATCAATGTTACCCCTCCTAAGCATATTTGCAATTTTCCAGTCTACTTCAGCAGCAATAACAGCATGTGCTTTACTCCCGCGTCCTGTTATGTCAACGAGAACCTTGCCGGTGTGTTTTCCAAGTTCAGGAATAACAAGACAGTGAAGATTCTTTTTAGGGACGAGACAAGGTCCCCAGCTCAAGTTTTGGATGAGGTAGTAATCGTCACGATCTCTTGATGATGTGATATAGGTCAACACTACGGATCTCTCGAAATCAAACGGTGGATGATTCATGATACACTCCTAACATAGTTTTTGATGTACAACCTGTCACAGCCTTGCACAGAAGTGCACTTGTGTCAAATGTGTGTGAATTTAAATAGGACCTATGCATTAATGAGTGTCTTTGCGAGGTACTCCGAAGCAATCCAGAGTGTAGCGACAAAAATCCTGGATTACTTCGGGCTTCGCCCTCGCAATATTACGAAAAGGATGGTTTGCGTAGGTTCTATATTGAAAATTCAGAATGTCAGTCTTCGAAAACCTTCGGCATGGGTCATTTTTTTCTTTTTTCCCTGGGTGCGAGCGTTCTGGTAGACATGCTTGGCCATGTTATCGAAATCGTGGAATTGGCTGTCGTGACAGCGCAATGCTTCTATTTTTTTCTCTATGGTGTTTGTAATATTTACGAACAGATTTGGATGGTCTGTTCCATAGAACCACACTTCCTCAATTTGATGCGGATGCACTTTTTCGCTGATGAGTTCGGGAAAGAATGCCTTTGATCCTGCTGCTGGGTATATGGCATCAAAAACAATTTCAGCGGTGATCCGATGGTCTCGATGAAATCTGTAAAAGCTGTCAAAACGCTGATTTCCTGGATCTTGGCTCAAGATGACATGTGGTTTTACTTCACGAATGACACGTATAACTTTCTTTCGAACTTCAGATGTGTGTTCTAAATTTCCATCAGTCTGACGCAGAAAAAGCACCTCATGTACACCAACAGCAGCGCCTGCGGCACATTGTTCTTTTTCTCGAAGTTTTACCATCTGTTGTTTTGTATGATTTATCTTGTGTATTCCCTTTTCACCGTTTGTGATCACACAATAAACAACCTCATGTCCTTCATGAGTTAGTTTTGCGACAGTTGCGGCGCATCCAAAATCAAGATCATCAGGGTGAGCCGAAAAAACCAAGAATTTCTTCTTTTCTTTCTTGTTCATATATTTTAGGTATGTGTACTCGTTGCTCTCTAAGAGCCTATCCACGATCTAACCGCCAAATACAAAGCAAAATATGGCTTGCCTACCAAAATGACCAAAATTCTGCTGCAAATCGCGTCTTTTTCGTCAGCGTATCTCGATATGCTTCCTCAAAATACGCAATTTTCGCAACGAATTTTGATCATTTAGCAGTGTCAGTATAACAAGGACGATTCCAATGATAATGAGCGCTTTACCAGCTTTGCGTGTCCAAAACACTGTTACTTGATCGTTGTTTTTCTTTGCGATCATACCAAGGGCTATTGTACCAATGGGATATCCTACAACGATCAGAAATTGCGAGAATATAACACTTGTTGCCGCATTTGGCGTATTGATTTGATCAAAAAAATTAACATCGGTGATTAAGTAGACAACCAACGAAAGCCACATGATAAGCGGCGGCAGTACAAACAGAGATCCTATGAGAGCTGCATATTCTGCACGGTTCATAATCTGGACAGTTTTTTAACTTTTAGTATAATACAGTAGATTTTCAGTTTAGTCTATATAGGACTTACGCACTTGGATGCAATTTGAGGCGCGAGCGAGGCTTGTGACCAAGCTGTATTACCTATACAGCGCGGGAACAAACGAGAAAAGCAACGAAGAAATGCGCCAAGTGCGTAAATCCTACTATAGTACCGTGAAGCGGAAGATTAGTGTAGTATAGTCATGTGGACATGGGCCCGTAGCTCAGTTGGCTAGAGCGCCGGTTTTGCACTCCGGAGGTCGGGGGTTCGATTCCTCTCGGGTCCACCATTCCGAATTTGAAGACGAGTGGAGCGTACGATTTAGTTTAGAGTCACCACGCGCTCCGCGCGTGCCTCATTCGGGATTCTGCTGGAAATGAGTCCGAACTTTTTGGTATAATGACCACATTTTAGAAAAGCGCAAGCCAGAGGAAGCCGCCTCGCTTTGCTCGGCGACTAATTTGTATTGAATGTTGGGCGAAAAAATAAGTTGACAATTCTGCTTTTGGGGAAAGAAAATTTTTTCATGAAAAAGTATATATTCATTTTTGTTGTTATCTTAATCATAGTTGGTGTCGCTATATACTGGTTGCAAACGACACAGCAGAAAGTAACGGTGCGTGATTTAGCTATTGAAAGCACTATCTCCAAGATCGATCAATTTGAAGTTGGAAGTTGGCCTAAATTCAAAGGCATTGTTGTAGAAAATCATAAACCTCGGTGTCGCGAGCCGGCACTTTGTGGTTTTCCGTTTATGCTCGTTCAAGTAGGTCATGGAGAAGTTCGTGTAATGTACAAATATGATGAAAACTTCACAATAGGAAAAGGCGAAGTGGTTGAAATATCAGGAAATTTTGAGAGACTTGGTCATATATCGACATTTGGTAATAAATCATTCTACATTAAATCTCTAGGCACAAAGAGTAATTTAGTCATGTCCACAGTTGAGACTGTCGGGGATTGGCCAATTTACCGGAGCAAAGCGGAGAACTTTGAAGTTAGATATCCTCCGAATTGGAAAACTGAGGAAGGTGTTCTTGCGCCAGGAGTTACTGCTATAACTTTTGAATCACCTCCTGAAGGTCCACGGGGTGGCCTTCTAACCGCCCATATCCAGGTCAGAAGTGCAGTGCATAATGAGGGGCTTAAAGAAGAGGACTGCCCAAAATTTTTTGCAGAATACAGTACACGACTCTTAGGTGACAAGGAAATCATAATAGCCGGAGTAAAGACACAGAGCAAATCAGTATCTACAAGATCGCCTGATTTCGATGGACTTGAAATGTGTATATATTTCACAACAAGAGGGAGAGACTTTCAAATTTCTGGACACTTTTCTGACAAATTCAATTTATTGCGATATACTTCTTACTTTTACGACGCAACACTTAAAACTTTCGATCTGACTGATAACAACCAGTAATTTTTGAAAGAATTTGCCGCCAAAGAAAAATTGTCATCGGCGCGGCGGAGCCGCACCGCTCAAAACCGCAAAAGAACCCGGAGAAAAACATCGGCTCGAATGGAGGGAATGGGGATAAGTATGCTCCGTAGAAGAGCTTGGTGAATAGTGCGACCTACTTCTGCCTCACGTCTCTCAAACCCTCACCGTAGCTAGCAGTACGGTCTCCAGGTTTTCGCTCCTTGGCGCCTCGTATGTCATCAATATTCACCAAGCTCGTAGAAAAGATATAGACACCCGTTATATTATGTTTGCTAATTGAAGAAAAAATTGTGCCTGTCCCCATTTTTCCACTGTCCCCATTTTTCCATTTTTCTGTCCATTTTTCACACGGTTAGTCTGGATTTTTCATTACTGATGGTCGAGGTTTCAAATGTCG
>VMGT01000022.1 GCA_007376725.1 Parcubacteria group bacterium Greene1014_15
TTGGAACGATCGAAAATATATATAAAGTACTCAAAAAAGATAGAAACAAGCTGCTTGAGGCGGGAATTAAAGAGCGGATCGTGAAATTACTTGAAGAGGGCGAGGAAGAAGCGCTCTTTTCAAAGATGCTCGCGACGGCAAAACGCGATGTGCCTATTGAATTTGAATTGCCCAAAAAAGAATGGCGCGCAGATGTCGATGTCAACAAGATTTTGGCGCTGTTTCATGAACTGCAATTTAAAACACTTGGCGCGCGGGTTAAACAATTACTCGGTATTGAAACAGAGGAGCCGAATTTTTCACAACCATCATTCGACGAGGCAGAAAAGGAAATGGCGAGCGAAGAGGACGTGGCGAAATTAAGCATTGCAGTATGGTTGCTTGATTCAAACCTCATTAACCCCGACCTCGATGAAATTCTTTCATTTGCGAAATGTGAAACTTTTGATACGGCAAAAGAAAAGATTCTTAAAGAGATTGAGGAGAAAAACTTGCGCAAAGTGTATGAGGAAATAGAACTGCCGCTTATACCTATTGTTAAAAAGATGCAGGAACGCGGAGTAAAAATCGATATCGCCTATTTGAAAAAACTCTCAAAAGAATACCACAAGAAGCTTGATGCTCTTGAGGGGGAGATATGGCGATCTGCCGGTCGTGAGTTTAATATCAATTCTCCGCGGCAACTCGGCGAGGTTCTTTTTAGCGATCTCCATCTTACAGCTAAAAATATGAAAAAGACGTCGACGGGCGCGCAGTCAACCCGCGAATCAGAATTGGAAAAACTGCAAGGAGAGCATCCAATCATTGAACATATTCTTGAATATCGCGGATTTCAAAAACTGCTTTCTACCTATATCGACAACATTCCTCACATGGTTGAGAGCGACGGGAGGCTTCATGCGACATTTCTCCAGGCAGGTACGACGACGGGGCGGATGTCTTCAAATAATCCGAATTTGCAGAATATCCCGATCAAAACAGAACTAGGTAACAATATCAGAAAGGCGTTTATTGCCGAGAAGGGCTTTGTTCTTGCGGCCTTTGATTATTCACAAATTGAGTTACGCGTGGCCGCATTTCTTTCTGGTGATCCGAAACTCATTAAGATATTTGTGGATGGCGGGGATGTGCATACAGCTGTTGCTGCGCAGGTTTTTGGAGTGTCTTCCGAAAAAGTAGACAAAGAAATGCGCAGAAGGGCGAAAGTGATCAATTTCGGCATTCTTTATGGCATGGGAGTGAACGCTCTTCGGCAGAATTTGGGAACAAATCGTGCGGATGCAGAGGCGTTTTTCAACGAATACTTCAAGACATTCTCGGTTCTTGGTGAGTACCTTGAACAGGTGAAAAAGGAAGCGCGAAAGAACGGATACACTACAACGTATTTCGGACGCCGCCGTAACTTTGAGGGACTATCGTCCCATATTCAGTATATTAAAGCGATGGCAGAGCGCATGGCTATGAATGCGCCGCTTCAGGGGACACAATCGGATATTATTAAAATCGCAATGGCGCGTATTGATGCGTATATTCAAAAAGAAAAACTTGAAAAGGATATATATTTACTCCTGCAGGTTCACGATGAACTGGTCTATGAAATCAAATCAGAGCAAACAGAAAAAGTAGCGCCCGCAATTAAGAAAATCATGGAAACAGTGCTCTCACCCAAGGAAACAGAGGGCGTGCCGATTGTAACCGGAGTGAGTGTCGGTGAAAACTGGGGAGAAATGGAGGGATATAACTGACAACCAACAACACAATGCTGTACCTACTTTACGGAGCAGATGAAAAAAAAGCGCGGGAAAAACTCTCTGCGCTTATTTCTCATCTGCGGATAAAAAAACCAGATGCCGAGTATGTGCGAATCACCGAGGAAGAATATGCACTCCCAATGGTTCTTGAGTGTGTTCTTCGACAGGGGTTGTTTGAGAAGAAGAGCATTATTCTTCTCGACCGGATATTGCAAAAGAGAGAGTCGAGAGAAGAAATCATAGAACACTTACAAGAGGTCGCGGATTCCGACAATGTGGTGATTTTTTTTGAAAGTGTCTTGGACAAAAAAATTGTTGAGCGTATGAAGCAACACGGGGGTAAAGTACAGGAGTTTGAGGATACATCCACTTCTCCGCGTGCGAAAATACCATTCAATATCTTTTCAATTGCCGATGCTTTTGGAACAAAAGATACAAAACGGACATGGTCGCTCTATGTCGAGGCTCTCCATAAAAGGGTAACACCAGACGAAATACTTGCCATTTTGAACTGGCAAGTCAAAAGCATGCTTATAGCGAGTATGGCGTCGAATGTGGAAAAGTCCGGACTTTCGCCGTTTGTCTACAAAAAATCAAAAGCCTACGCACAAAAATATGGAGAAGAAGCGCTCAAGAGCATGTCACGCGAACTTCTTGTTATGTACCACGACATGCGCCGTGGAACGATAGACCTAGAGACCGTTCTTGAATTGCGACTGCTGAATCTTTAGCGCATTGACAAAATTTGCTCAAAAACTTGCAAAGTATCTTGCGTACGCGTATCTTTAGGCAAGATTCTTTCCCATTTCAACAGACACTCAACACGTGGAGAAAAGTATGCCCGGGGGCCCAAAGCGTATCGTTCCTGCAGAAGGAAAACTTCTCAATACAGCGACGAAAACAGAGACGGAAGTGGGTATTCTCCTGAAGCGCATTGAAGCTATTCAAGAAAAGTGCCAACACGTCTTTTTGCTTGTCGAGCCGGTAGAACTTGCAGAGTCGCTCGTTCCGGGAGTGTATCTAAGTAGTTATAAGGGTGTGTATATCTATAAGATAGAGAATATGGAAGTTTATTGTACACAGTGCAGTTTAGAATCTTGCTTTACGTTGTTAGAGAGATGTCCCACCTGTCTCTCTAAGATGAAAAAGGGAAATCTGTATTCTCGAAAAACGTATGAGGGCGCAGAACTTCTTTACTATGCGTCACGCTTATTTGAATGCACAAACTGTGAGTTCTCGTTCGTGAGAGATGAGTGGGAATCAGTAGAACGTTTTTAAAGAAAAAGGCGATGCCACAAAACACGCATCGCTTTTTATTTATGTGCGGATGAGTAGGAGCGTAATCAGGCTTCTTTCAATGCATTGTCGACAATATCTGCTATTTCGCTTGGAGTTTTGGATACTTTAACGATACAATCGCGTGCGCCGAGTTCTTTGGCTTTCTCACCGATCGTTTTATCATCATTATTGGTAAGAAGTATGACATAAGGAAGTGAAGGAAAAGCAACTCGCATTTCTTCCAGGATATCAAGGCCGTCTTTTGTCGGCATGATGACATCGAGAAGAATGACCCCTGGCGCAAAAGCGAGAAGCTTTTCAAGCGAGAAAGAACGGTCATCCATAGCGATAACCTCATAGCCTCTGTCTTTGAATTTCCGCAGATAAAGATCGAGAATCAGTGGATCATCATCGATAATGGCAATTTTTTTTGTAGACATGGTGTCTGGAAACTATGTTTTTAGTATACACAGATACGCGCAAAAAGCACTACATTTTTGTCCGCCCCCTGGGGCACGATCCCAGAACCTACTGCTTAAAAGGCAGTCGCTCTACCAATTGAGCTAGGGGCGGATGACTACTAACACGAAAAACAATATCAAAATTTACTGAAAAGTCGAGAGAAATAGTGGTAACCCCTCACGCCTTCAGAAAATCCCCCTCATTCCCCCTTTCATAAAGGGGGAAGTCGAATGCCTCTCCTCCCTTTATGAAAGGGAAGTCGGGAGAGATTTATTCATAGCTGTGAGAGGTTACAAGTGGTGCGAAAAACCTATGGCGCGGCAAGAAAGGGAAAGGCAAAGGATTCATACGGAAGATCGAGTGCGTACATGCCCGGGCCGGTAAAGAGGAGTGAAAATGCTATAACAAAGAGAAGCAGGTAGAATGTAAAGTTGCGAATGAGAATTGTTTCTGCAATGCTTTCGATGACGAGTTCATACAGAATGGTAACGGAGAGGATGAGTGCAACGGCTTGCGTATAGAGTCCGGCGAAAAGCAGAATACTACAGAAAATTTGTATGACGCCAAAAAGAGTAACTAACCTTGCGGCAGTTGGCATGTGAAGGGCGCCAAAAGATTCCCTCCAGCGTGTCTTTTCCGCGGAGAACTTGAGGTAACCGAGATTGATCAAAACAAGTCCGAGAACGATGCGGAGAATAAAAGGAGAGAATTCTGCGTAAACGAGTAGTTCAGGAAATAGCATGTGGTAAGTATATCAAATGAAGACAAAAATGACAGAAAGAGGGAACAATGTGTGTGTTATTCTGCACAACATACGAAGTGTCCACAATGTCGGTTCGATATTTCGAACTGCGGATGCAGCCGGGGTGAGCAAAATATATACAACAGGATATACGCCGGGACCCCGTGATCGTTTTGGAAGGGCAAGAAGAGACTTTGCTAAGGTTGCTCTGGGTGCCGAAGCAACTGTGTCGCACGAGCATTGCGAGGATATTTTTCAGGCGCTCCAAAAACTTCGCGCAGATGGCGTACAGATTATCTCGATTGAACAGCACAAAAATGCTCTGTCATACAAGAAGGTTGGCATACAGACGTCTCATGCTTTTATTTTCGGCAACGAAGTTGAGGGAATCGGAGAGGATATTTTAAGAGCGTCAGACACGATCCTTGAAATTCCCATGCACGGCAACAAAGAATCGCTCAATGTGTCAGTGGCTGTAGGAGTAATACTTTTTCATTTTGTTATGTAAGGTGAGTTATATAACGCAAAACGCCGCATATTATGTGTGTATGTGTATATGCGGCGGGACAGCTGCTATTGGTAATCGTAGTCGTAATTTTCTGAACTGTCTGACGCAGGGCTCTCTTTTTTTTCGGGGAGCATTATGCTGTCGTAAAATTCATTCATGGGTAATGTAAAATTTCTAGCGCCAAGTAAGAGCATTTTATCGGCGTTTGCCCGATACAGTTCCGCGTTAAAGTTTACAAACCCCGTCCCCGTGTCTTTCTTTTGTATAACAACATACTGCACAAAGTGTTGCACCCCATCTTCCAGTTTCAAGAGTAGGTCACTAATAATTTGAGAGGCTTCCTTTGGCACGGTGTTGTTAAAATACATCGTGACAATAGCCTCAACATCTGCGCCTTGAAATTTGATTTTCATTGCAGCAGAAAACGAGTGCGGCCAGTTTGTGTAGTCAGGCAGGGTTTCGTTTTGCGCTTGCGCAAAAGAAACAAAGCCGATTACAAGAGTGAATAAAGCAAGAACGCGCACATGCCGATGCATATTCAATTCTCCCTGTTGATATAGAGTTGCGATTTATCTCGCAGAACAATATATCTTTTCCAAGAACCTGTCAAAATTTTTGTATTTGTGTAAAATACTGCACATGCAGCACATAATTTCAGTAAAAACATACGTCCCAGACAGAAGAGAGTACGTGCTTTTGGATACAGGCAATAAACTTAAACTCGAGGAAGTCGGCACATATCGAATTATCCGAAGTGAGCCACGGGCATGGTGGAAACCACGATTGCCAAAGAGTGTATGGGACAAGGCGATTGCCGTGTATGATAAAGAAGATAAAAAAGAGTGGGTGTTCAAAAAAGAAATTCCAAAAGAATTTACGCTCCCGTTTGATGGACTCATGATTAAGTTGCAATTCTTAAAATCCTCCAAGCATATTGGAATTTTTCCGGAACAGACCGATCAGTGGAATTTTATTCGTGATTGCATAAGAAGACAAAAAGAACAGGAAGTCCGTGTTCTTAATCTATTTGGCTATACCGGCATAGCAAGTCTTGTTGCCGCGCAGGCGGGAGCGCAGGTGACGCACGTTGATGGTTCCAAGACGACGATTGCGTGGGCGCGAGAAAACCAAGCGCTTTCGGGACTCCCAAAAGCCCCAATACGCTTCATACTCGACGATGCAACAGATTTCGTTAGGCGTGAAATAAAAAGGGGAAATCGCTATGACGGTATCATCATGGACCCGCCTTCTTTTGGCAGAGGTCCGAAGGGACAGGTTTGGAAAGCAGAGGAAGATCTGCCGCAGTTTCTCTCGGCGTGTCGAGGGGCGCTCTCGGAAAAACCTCTGTTTTTTATTTTGAATATGTACTCGACCGAACTTTCAGCCCTGTCCCTTGGAAATCTGCTCATGGAAGCAACAGAGGACTTGGACGGTAGTATTGAAACTGGAGAACTTGCGATACAAGAACAGAATTCAGATCGCGTACTGCCCCTTTCTATATTTGCCCGCTGGTCTATGTAATAACTCACCTTACGCAATAATATGGATGTTTTTCCCGTCATTGCGAGGGCGAAGCCCGAAGCAATCTAGGATTCGGGCACTATATTCTGGATTGCTTCGGGCTTCGCCCTCGCAATGACAAGCATAGATAATCTTATACACAACTCATATTGTGTAAGGTGAGTAATAATTTTTAAGTTTCACGAATCTTTTGAAGTTCTTCGCGAGCTACGGTTGCATCATCCCAAAGCTCCCGTGTCCCGTGTGCTCTCATGATGTAGGGGTCGGTTCCTTTACCAGTGATGAAGACAGCGCTCTCCATGTCGGCAGACTGAAGAGCGGTACGAATTGCCTTTCTGCGATCCATTTCGATGATGGGGGAATGTTTTTTGATGCCCGAAGCAATGTCGCGCACGATTTTTTCTGAGTTTTCGTCATATGGATCTTCGTCAGTAAGAATTATTGTAGTACAGTATTCATCCGCAAGCGCCCCAATTTGTGGTCGTTTCCATGAATCTCTGCCGCCTCCTGTTCCGCCGAAGACGCAAATTCGTTTTTTGTTGCCAAATGCTTCATAGAGTCCCCGGAGAGACTCGAGCGTGTGAGCGTAATCCACAATGACAGGAAAACTTTGGCCTTCCTCAATGCGTTCGAGACGCCCTCGTGTGCCGCCAAACTTTTCAATCGCTTTTTTGATGGTGGCAATCGGGAGGTTGTAAGCGATAGCTAGAGATGCGGCAGCAAGGATGTTATAGATTGAAATGATACCGGGGTCGTTGCCTCGAATCTCCATTCCACGAAAGTGCAAGGTTGCCCCGTTTTCTCCCAAGATATACGGCGCCGCATCGGCAAGACGGTACTCTACTTTGTTTGGCACGCGGCACGCGAGAAATTCGTGTCCGTGCACATCGTCCATGTTTGCGACAACCACGCGGTTCTTTTTGGGAGAATGTTCAAGCGCTGCTGCGATCGAAAGTTTTGCCGCGAGGTAGTTTTGAAATGATCCGTGGGACTCGATGTGTTCGGGGGCGATATTGGTGAAAACGAGAGCGTCGAGGGCAATGAATTTGTGCCGATATTGCCGCGCTCCTTCCGAGGTCATTTCTATGATTGCATGAGAACATTGTGCCGTTATGGCATCACGGAGAAATTTTTGCACAAAAAAACGTCCCGGCATGGTCATCTTGAGCAAGTTTTGCTTTGAATCTGAACCAACTTTGAAACGAACGGTGTTGAGAACTGCGGTTTTGTAACCTGTTTCCTCGAGAATGGCATTGATAAGCTCTGTTGTGCTTGTTTTGCCCTTCGTTCCCGTTACGGCAATGACCGTGATTTTTCCCGAGGGAAATTTGTAATAAAGGGCTGCGGAAAGCGCCAAGACATAGTGATACAAAGGCAAGAGAGCTTGCAGGAGAGAATGCGGAAGTATTTTTCTTAACGCTCCGATACGTACATGCATAAGTTACTTCGATGAGCCGAGAAGGCGAAGCGCTGTTTTTATGCGATTGCCAGTGTCAGTGACCGTATCTTCAACTTTCTGCAGGGCCTCGCGCGCAGAGGATGCGCTGTAACCGAGCGTTTGCAGTGCCTCAAGGGCGTCGGAATCGTATTTTATACCTGTTGTGCTATTAATTGAGAAAGTGTCCTCGATTTTATCTTGCAACTCAAACACTATTTTTTCGGCAGTCTTTTTTCCAATTCCCGAAACCCTGGTCAGATAGGAAGAATCGCGCGAAATAATCGCTGATTTTAGAGTTGCGACAGGGGCCAAAGCGAGAATAGCAAGCGCTGACTTTGGTCCGATTCCGGAGACTGAAATGAGCTTTTCAAAAAAATGAAGGTCGCTTTGGTCTTTGAAGCCGTATAAGTCAATGGAAGAGTCCCGCATAGCTGTATGTATCCAAAGGGCAATAGATGAGCCCTCACGTTGTTGTGCGAGAAATTCGCCTGCGGCATGAATGTTATAACCGACGCCGTTCACATCGACAACAAGAGAACCTTCCCCAATATATATGGCAGTTCCTGTAAGACGGGAGATCATAGGATAATCATACAGGCTCTAATAAAAACTTGCTATTTTAGTCTTCTTACGTATAATGCTGTGTAATGCCAATAACAAAATCAGCAAAAAAAGCTCTTCGCAGTTCAGGCCGCAAGCATGTCTTTAATCTGCGCCGGAAAGAAGCGATGCGGCGCATTACCAAGGAAGTGGAAAAACTTGCCATGGAAGGAAAGAATGCCGATGCAAGTATGAAACTTGCTCTTGTATACAAAGCAATCGATAAAGCGGCAAAACGCGGCATTATCAAGAAAAACACCGCAGCGCGCAAGAAGTCTCGGATTGCGCGCATTCTCGGAGCTAAGAAATAGTGCTATCGCCATACATTTAGAGGCTTGCCTCGGAGTTATACCTTTATTGGCGTGCAATACCCGATGGTGTGCGTACTCGCACCCACGGGGATGCATATAAAATTTGTATCGGCGGTGGCCGATTCCTATTCCAACAAAAAAGCCCGGGTTTACTTCGCGAATACCCCGTGGTGTCTGTAAGGAGACCCACCGGGATCGACGGAGCAGACTTTTTTATTTTTCACTCTCCATCCGAGCTCTCAATAGGAATATAGTTTCAGTTCGAAGCTTTGCTCGAGCCCAATCTTTTTGTGGTCCCGTAAGAAAGTCACCCAAGCCGTCGAGAATGTGCTTGTTGTCCATTTTCTCGAGTTGCTCAAGGCATTTTTGCAAGAGTTCTTCGAATGACACTCCTGATCGTTGCTGAATAATTTCCTTATTCACTGGCCAATTATTTTTAAGAAAAAACCAGACATCATAAACATCACGGCTTGTTTTGCCGATTCGTTCGTGCATGGCCATAAGTTTGTGTGCAAACATATCCTCTCGTATCATCACAAGCATAGAGATACCAAGCAGAGTCTTAAGCTCATATTTTGAGCCGAAATTTCTTCGATTCACTTCCACTTTTATTTTCTGAGCTCCCGGTGCGTACGCGATGACATTTAAGAGATTGAAATGTTTTATGCGAGAATCGATAATTGCCCCGTAACTTTTAGTAATTTCATGAATTTTTTTAAACACGCTCGTCTCCTTGGTTTTATCCAGCAAATCAAAATCTAAATCAATGGAGCTACGGTTTAAACCATAGAATAAAAGAGCGGCGGTACCGCCCTTAAAGCCCAAATGGGGCGCAACCGATGTGTCAGAGTAAATATCCTTTAGAATCTGAAGCAATATATTTTTGTGCTTTGAGTAATCTAATGTCATACATTTTCGATTTTATAGCGCTCAAAATATGCCCTAACCTTTTTCTCCATTCGTTTATTGTGGTAGATGGGCAAAATCTCAAAAACCTTATTCCAGTCCAACACACCCAAGTTATCAAAATGATATTCCTTGCTGACGTATATACGATCCAAAAAAGCCCGCTCTTTGGTTGCCGTGGCAATGCCGTCTGTATGTTCAATGCCAACGGTGTCACTCAAAACATACTCTTTCATGCGGACGAATGAAATCTTCTGACCATCTGCCTCTATTTCTCGCGTAACGTATGTGGCAACAAAAATGTTGCCGTAATATTGAAAATTAATTCCGGCACGAGTCAACACAGTTTCAAAGCTAATGTACGAAGGAGTGTAGATACGGGTCGCTAACTCAAAACGATCATAGTTTTTATCTTTGGCGTATATGCCGCGATGTACGCGGATTAACTTACCGCTTCTTACATAGCTATTTAATCTTACCCGGACGGCATTTTTTGCTTCTATGTTCCACATCAAAGCAATATCTTTGTTAGAAAAGACGGTTTTAGGAGAACGTAATAAAATCTCTACATATTGGCCTTTTGTGGGCTTGTTATCCATATAGTGACTGTTGGTTAGCTTAAAGCTAACTTCCAGTATATTATATGCTACGTTCAAAATAAGTGCAAGAGCCGAGCTTTATGTGGATAAGTTCTATAAAATATCCGCCAAACAGTTTTGTTTGGCAGATTCTGCTTAATCGCCGGAATCTACAACTATGAATTACAAGGCTGAAGGGGCTTTCGTAAGAGGTCTAGTGGGCAGGCTCTTAAGAACCAATTCATGATCTAACCGCAAAATATGCAACAAAACAAGGCATTAAATGCTGAATAGGTTCTCATAATTAGCTGTTTTCCCGTGTCCAATAGTATACAAAACACGAGTATGCTTGCTTTTTTATGTATGTATATAGTATATTATACCAATGAATTATAATAGAACAATTTTTAAGCAGCTTTATGAAAATATAGGCAAAAAACCCATATTAGTGCTCTATGGTACCCGGCAAGTTGGAAAGACCACTTTGATAAAGGCCATTATGGCCAAGTTTTCCAACTCGCTATATTTACAAGGAGATGACCCCAAAGAAGCTCTTTTACTTGAACATCGGTCAGCCAAAGAACTTTCCGATCTTGTTTTTGGGTATGATGTAGTTGTTATTGATGAAGCGCAACGGATAAAAGACATTGGTGTTACTCTTAAATTGATTGCCGATAATGTAAAAGACGCCAAGGTGATTGCGACCGGATCATCTTCTTTTGAATTAGCTAATAAATTAAATGAGCCACTGACGGGAAGAAATCGCAAGTTTTATTTGTACCCGCTATCTATCAAAGAAGTCGTTGATGCCTATGGCAAGATACAGGTGAGCAAAGAGATTGATTCTGCCATGACCTTTGGCATATATCCGGCTATAGTCAATGCTGTCTCTCGAGAAGAAAAGGGAACTCTTATAAAAGAATTATCAGCGGATTATTTATTTAAAGATCTATTTTTATTTGGAGATATACGTAATTCATTTGCTTTTGAAAAGCTCGTAAAACTCCTGGCCTTGCGGATAGGGAACGAGATATCATATACGGAATTAGCCAAAGAAGTCGGGGTGAGCAGAGAAACGATATATAATTATGTAAATCTGCTTGAGCAGGCATTTATTGTTTTTCGTTTAACACCGCTCTATACCAATAAAACAAAAGAGATTAATAAGAGCCATAAAATATATTTTTATGATGTTGGTATAAGAAATGCGCTTATCGGCAACACTGATCCGATAGATATTCGGCCAGACAAGGGGGCAATATTTGAAAATTTTTTTATTGCTGAAAAAATAAAAGAACGCGCTTATACGATGCGTCCCAGCGACATACATTTTTGGAGGAGTAGACAGGGCTCCGAAGTAGATTTTGTTGAATCCATGCATTCAGACAAAGAGATTTTTGCTTATGAATGCAAGTGGAAAGATACGACCAGCATACCCAATGCATTCAAAACAACCTACCAAAATGCCCACTTCGAGTGTATTACTACAAACAACATAGTAGCTCATTTCTTATCTCGTCCATAGCTGCTCATAAGAGGATGCGAAACAAAAAAACGCCCGCCAAATTGTTTGGCGGGCGAGTTCGTTGGATTTAGCGCTTCAAAAATTGAGCGTCTTCTGTTGATCCATGAAGCGCTGTTGTCGAGGCGCTCTTTTCTATGGTTTGCATGACCTTGTCGAAATATCCAGTTCCAACTTCGCGCTGGTGTTGTGTAGCGGTAAATCCGTAACTTGCTGCGGCGAACTCTGCTTCCTGCAAATCTGCGAACGCGCTCATGTGGGATAGGGTATAGGTGTGTGCAAGCTCAAACATGCTGTAATTCAATGTATGGAAGCCAGCGAGTGTAATAAAGAGAAATTTATATCCCAGTCTCGCAAGGTCCTCTTGAAACGACGCGATCGCATCGTCATCAAGATTCTTCTTCCAGTTAAAGGATGGTGAACAATTATAGGCAAGCAGTTTGCCGGGAAATTTTGCATGCACGGATTCTGCAAAGGATCGTGCGTACCGAATGCTTGGCGTTCCTGTTTCACACCAGATAACGTCGGCGTAGGGGGCATACGCGAGAGCACGTGATATTGCCTGCTTCAAACCGTTGTTTGTGCGATAGAATCCCTCTACGGTGCGTTCGCCCGTAAGGAACGGCTTGTCATTCTCATCAATGTCTGACGTGATAAGGTTTCCTGCTTCTGCGTCAGTGCGGGCAAAAAGTACTGTGGGAACACCGAGGATATCGGCGGCTAGACGCGCTGCGATAAGCCGCGTGATCATTTCACGCGTTGGAACAAGTACTTTTCCTCCCATGTGACCGCATTTTTTTGCGGACGCAAGCTGGTCTTCAAAGTGAACTCCCGAAGTGCCTGCACGAATCATTGCGCCCATAAGGTCGTATGCATTGAGATTGCCGCCAAAACCCGCTTCAGCATCGGCGACAATGGGGGCGAAGTAGTCTCTATAACCTGTAGTACCCGGGCGTTTTCCCTCCGTCCACTGAATTTGATCGCAACGAATAAGCGCATTATTGATTTTTCGGATAACTTCCGGTACCGAATCTGCGGGATAGCGCGATTGATCAGGATACATTTCACCGGCAGAATTTGCGTCTGCAGCAACTTGCCAGCCGGAAACATAGATCGCTTTGAGGCCGGCCTTTATCTGCTGCATCGCCTGGTTGCCCGTGAGAGCGCCAAGCGCTTGCACGAATGGTTCGTGCGCAAGGTCATACCAAAGTTTTCGTGCACCGCGACTTGCCAATGTGTGTTTGATTGCAAGCGAGCCACGCAAGTTAAGTACATCATCCGCGCTGTAGGGGCGAGTGATACCGGCCCAACGAGGATTTTCTTCCCACTCACATTCAAGTGCATCCTTCGAATTTTTGAGCGCCCACGGTGGTGTATAGGTCTTCAAAGAACCTCCTCCTTCTCTATAGGTTGATAGCCTCTCATGATTCTATAGATATAAACAGAGAGTTGATATGATATGTAACCGAAAAAACTATTTTGCGAGTGATGAGAGATTCCCAACCTCCTTGATGATTTTTTCCAAACTTGTGAGAAGAGCTTCTTTGGTTGGATCAATGATTATGTGAGGCTTTTTGGGTACCTCATACGGTGTATTTTTTCCTTTTTCTCCGCCTTTTATATAGATCCAATATGGGTCTATGAGTTTCGTTATTTTATCGCGAGTTGATTGAAAAGGTGCGATAACAGAAACGACAACGTTATAATTTTGGCTGTTGAGTATCTTAGCAAGTCGGGCGACGCGCATGTTGTGCACATCACGGTCTTGTTTTCCAAATCCAAGATCTGTTGAAATTGATGCCTGCATTTCATCTCCATCAAGCACAACGGCATCTAAACGCTCTTTTAAGAGATATGCGAGAGACGTTTTTCCCGCGCCAACATTACCCGTAAGCCAAACAACTCTTTTTTTGCTGTTGCGTATTTTTGTTGCCGATATTTCCTCAACTTGTTTTTTTAAGCGGATCCTGCGGATACCCCATCCAACATCGCGTCCGTAACACACTTCTTTGATGTCGGGGATAGAAACAACCTCGACAGCATCATTGTCTTTATATACGGATTTTATGTAGGCGACTCGTTCTTGCAAAGGATAAGGATTTTTTTCAGAAAGAGGCGTATCACGCACGGCGATAACAACTTTGCCGCCCTCTTCCAAAACAGTCCCGATAAGTGTTTTGTGGCCATCATGAAAGGGTTGCCACCGGCCGATGAAGAGTGGCTCATACTGCACCATAAAGGAAAACTCTTTGACTTTTCCTTTATGGTGCCCTCGCGAAGAATATCGAATTTTACAGGTTCTGTACACCTTTCGCATCGCTTCGCCATATGCTCAAGGATATTCGATTTCTCGACGAAAGCCAAGCAGTTGGCTTTCTCTCGGGCGCAGCTTTTGCTGCGCTTTCTGGTACGCCTGGCAGGAATCGAACCTGCGGCCTCTTCCTCCGCAGGGAAGCGCTCTATCCACTGAGCTACAGGCGCATACTTCAATCATTCGAAAGAGCATTTCCAGTCATAATTCTATGTAATGTATACCCCAACTCCAATATTTCTTTTCTAACTGCGCTGTCCCGGTAATTAATCAGGCAGATTCCCATAAAGTTTTTTCTGAAGCGCTTTTTTCTGCTACGTTTTTTCACATAGATCGCAGTGAATTGTTTTTCGGGAATTTGTAATGTTTGCGACCAAAATCGTCTCACCATGCCTTTTTTGTGGTAATAATGAATGTGAACTCGCAAACTGAATCTTGCCTCGTCTATCATGAAACATTGTCTCAAGAGCGCAACATATAACTGCATCAAATTTGGATCGGTATTAACAAATCTAGTGCCAGTTACCTTATCATGTTTTGCTCCTTCTGCCCAGTATAACATTGAAAGCATCGCTTTCTGTAGTGCAATTGATTTCAAAGGGAATTTGCGTATCTCGTTATTGACTTTTTCTTGTAGTAATAAATACTCTCTTTCTTTTTTTCTTCTCTTTGCCCACTGTGAATTACGAAACTCCCGCACACACCTGCTGCGGGAGTTTTTTCATACATCACAAAACCGCTTCAAGATTGAAGCTTCTGTCTTTCACACAATG
>VMGT01000023.1 GCA_007376725.1 Parcubacteria group bacterium Greene1014_15
GCTGTGCGGTGATGTGAACAATGATGTACCGGGTGAAATGAGTGAAACATCGGCAAGCAACTGCACCTCTCTTACATTCACCGTGCCTCCCGAATGTTCTGATGGTGTTGATAATGATGGAGATACTTTGAGCGATCTTGCCGATCCCGGCTGTACAGATCCGACCGATGATAATGAAACGGGTCCGCCAGATTTGATCGTGTCTGCTATTTCAAGGACACCAAGTGGCACGATTATCAAAGGAATAACACTCGATCTTCATGCGACTATTTTCAATGCCGGCGATACTCCCGTGTCAGTCGCTACAGCAGCTCGCTTCTGCATTACGACAATAGGCCCGGATTGTTATACATCAAGCGTAGGGCAAGTTGGTGGCTTGCAGACGGTGCTTCCACCGCTCGCTATTGGCGCAGGTTCCACGAAAGATTCTATTGGAGAATGGACAGCACTGGGTCCTGGCACGTATACATTCAGAGCATGCGCTGATGTGAACACCAATGTTACAGAAATAAGTGAAACGAACAACTGCAAATCTCTTGCTCCGTTTATTGTCAAACCGGAGTGTTCTGACGGTGTTGATAATGGTGATACAGAGGATATTGCGGTTGATCTTGCCGACACTCTTGGCTGTTCTGGCCCGACCGATGACGATGAAAGCAACCCCAACCTGACGATTACCTCGTTTACTGTTCCAAGTGGAGCGCCGCTTGAGGAGGTGATAGCGAAAGTAACTATCCTCAATACTGGTACAGCTCCGACGCCAACAGGCAACTTCGAGATCGCTATCAACAGAGATGTCGCTACACTGCCTGCCGGAGCGACTACCGCAAATCCAATGTCGTGTACACTGCTAGAGCATGCAACTCATGTCGAATCAACGCTTCTCGGGGAAGACTCACGTTCGTTTGATGTCAAGGTTATTCTTCCTGCGACGGACGGCACGTTTACTGCCGTCGCGATGGTTGACTCCGACTGCGCAGTTACTCCTGAAGTGAACGAAAGCGCAGCTGATAATATGCGATCCACTACCTTTACGGTTACGACACCCGTTGCACAACCAAACCTGACGATCACTGCGTTTACCGTTCCGAACGGTACTCCGGGCCAAACAGTGACTGCAAGCGTGACCATTCGCAATAATGGCACTGGTCCCACGCCGGCTGCCGGGTTTACCGTTGCAATTAACAGTCCTGCAACGACTATTGTCTGCAATGGAGCGGAGAGCGCTCTTGTGCCGATTACTGGTGCTCTTGCCGCGGGAGCATCGCGCACAGTCTTGTTCACCTCTTTTATTCTTCCCAGCGCACCTGGTACACACACTGCCACCGCGATGGTTGACTTTGGTTGCACGGTTGCTGAAACAGACGAGTCTGATGACGACAACAAGAGTCAAGCAACCTTTGTTGTGGCCGCAACCCCTCCTCCGCCGGCGCCCAATCTCATAGTTACTGACATTACTATTCCCGACGACGCTCCGGGGGCGAAAGTGATCGCAGTTGTGACGGTTCACAATGCGGGTAATGCGCCGACACCCACACCTTTTGAAGTTGCAATTAACCAGACGAATCCGGCGATGACTGCGACTACTCCGGAAGATGGCGCGGTGATAACTCTGCCGCTTGCAGCAGGGGCATCGCGTACCGTGTTTATTTCAACTATACTGGGAGCTGCCGGGCCGAAGACAGGAAGCGCAATGGCTGACTCAGACGATGTTGTCACGGAGCAAAGAGAGATTGATAATACACTCCCTGTCTCTTTTGTGATCTCTGTCCCGCGGCCAAACTTGATCATCACTGGATTTGACGTTCCGAACGGCACCCCGGGAGCGCTCGTTGACGTGACGGTAACAGTTAAAAATGACGGCACAGCCGCTACGACAGTTGGATACGAGGTTGCAGTCAATGTCAACACTTCAACAATGAATTGTGCGACGCTTGAAAGCGGTCAAGCCACGGGGGGCATTCTTGCGGCGGGAGCATCGCGTTCACACGTCATCCCGTCGGTCGCACTGCCATCAACACCCGGCGCCCATATTGCCACTGCGCTTGTTGACTCGGACGGCGTTGATCCGACCTGCACTATTACTGAAAGCAACGAAACGGATAACACCAAGAACACGGGCTTCTCGGTTGCTGCATTTGCTGTCGGAACTTCCAAATTAGATGGCACGCCCAAGCTTCTGCAAAAAGGAAAGACGGTAGTGCTGACGGTAAACGCGACAAACATACACGCGGTGAGCGGTTGCAGGCTTTCAGGCGACAATGGTCAGGTATGGACCATTTTGCCAAATGCTTTGGGAAACATTGTGGATGAAAAAAGGACAACATTGCCGATAGTTGCACAAACTCGCTTTGTCCTTCAATGTACTGACTTAAACAATGCTCCGATGCTGCCAAGGGAGGTGATTATCAAACTTGTGCCATCGTTCCGGGAGTTTTAGATAGAACATACGTATTTAATGAATAACAAAGCAGGTATAAGCAAGGGGGCGACTGTAGTGATTGTGTTTTTCTTGATTGGTTTAAGTGTTCTTCTGTTGTCTCGTGGCGACAACGATCGTTCACTGGATGTTGAAACAAACGAGAATGATGGGAGTATACCGCAGGTCACTGATGTGCCGCCAGCTTCTTTACCTGATAATCTAGACGAGCTTCCCGCTGGTTTGCCTGTGCCGAAGGATCATCCGCTTGTTCAATTAGTGTTGAATTATGACGACGGCGCTATCCGGTATCTTTTTTCCGGTAGTGTTGAAAGCTACCGTACGACGAAAGATGCTCTTGAAATTACTTATGCTGATTCAAGTGGTATTGTTCCAGAAGCACTGCGCATAACAAGCGCTACGCAGATCAGCAGCTATGTCAGGAGCTCCGCTGACAAAAAATTTCGTTCCCTTACATATACAAGCTTACAGTCTCTATTGCGAGAGGGCTTAAAAATAGAGCTTGCGGTTGATTATTCCATGAATACTAAAACGTGGTCATCGGTGAAAGAGGCTTATGTTTCCGAGGGACAATAATGCACCATGAAGCATTTTTCAAATGCGCCTCCCGCACAGAAATCTTTCCTGATTCTTTTGAGTGTGGCGATTGTTATCTTTGTCGCTATAGGGCTTTCTAGCCTCAAGAATCGTTCTCAAACACAAGCTGTTACGGAAAATACTCGTGATTCACTCTCTGCGCGCGGGGAAAAAAACAAAGTGTTGTCTGATTTTCCAATTCCACTCGACCATCCCAATGTGGGCTCTGTTTTTGTGCATTATTTCTTAACGGGCACGATTGATCAAATAAAGAACGTTTCCGAGGGGACACAAATTGTTCTTGAGGGCGCTCAAAAGACATTGCCTCAAATTATCGCAACAAAAGAAAGCCGTATTTCGCGTATCTCACAGCCCTATAGCGATACAACGCTCACGATAATACGCGCGAGCGATCTGCGGAAAGGAATGCAAACCGACATCTCTATTGAATACGAGCTACGAAGTCGTTTGTGGATTGTGCGGGATATTTTTATTCCCACTGACCGGAATCCTTAGAGCCTATCCAGCATGAAGGCATTTATTCCAATGTTTGCAAACAGGACGTGCGATATGCGGCTTCAGATATCATGTCACAACCCGCTTGCAGAATGTGCATATCGCGACTCCAATTTCCCATAAGATTGTTCATTTGTTGGTAACAGGCTGCCTTGTGCACATCGAGTATGGAACAGAATGTGACAACATGATCAAACGGGTTGTTATAGTGTTCACCAAGGGCACCGACAACTCCATCCACGCATGATTTTTGATCAGAAGAATCCGGACCCTTCTCGCAGGACTCTTTTATACTGTGTGGATCTGGATCATACTGCGAGATGCTTCCTCCGATAGCCATAGCGCAATCTTTGCGATATGCGCGAGGAATCTTTTGACAAAAAGCAAACGTTTGCTCCCAATCACCACCGTTTTGATTAACAACATATTGAGTTTGAAGTGTATAGCACATGGAAAGATACTTTTCATCGAGGATTGAGCAGGGGTATCCCGGGTCATCTTTTTTGAAGTATTTTGATGGATGATCTTTATTGGTCGCGCTTGTTGAATTTTCCATAAATACTCCACTGTAACACCACGTTGCATCGTCCCTTGGAAAAATATCGCAAAGACTAAGCGAACGGGGAAGATCAGCATCAGTGGCAAACATGAAAGCATGTCCGAGGCCGTGCAGGCATTCATGAACATCTTTTTTTGTTCGTGTGGTATCGTTTTGTTCACACAGAGAAGAAATTTTTTTTGCAAAAAATGCGTCGTCAATGGTTCCGAGCAGACCATTTTCAAGAAAGTATCCTTCCAAAACACCATGGTAATAGCCTGCAAAACAAGTTGCGTCTCCATCGATCAATGCTCGCGATACGTTCTTTGTGCGATTAAAAATTGCGCGACCAAAAAAATGTAGCACCTCGTGGCATACTTGAAATATATGCGGTTGTTTTTCATTTCTTGCAACTATTTGAAGAACAACACTTGGTTGAAAACGTTTCGCAAGTGTTACCGCGGCTTGTATGTAGCAAGCGTTTTGATTTGCCGCAGCATAACAATTTTCTATCGCGGGAATAATATATTGTTCTGCGGTTACATTGGACACGCGAGGGATGAGCACGGGCGATAGAAGAAAAAGCAACATACCAATAAGTATCAGCATAAAAAAGACCACGAGTGCCTGTCGGATTGGTATGAAATCAGTTATTTTCATGCTGTGACGCTACATTTCGCGCTGATTGTATTTGAAGAAGACAATTTTGTTTTGTCTCTGGGTTGAGATGTGCGCAAAATTGATCGGGGAGAGATGAAAGAGCTCCAAAGCGTATGACAAGATTATAGGCAACCCCCTGTATACATTCGTGCTGAAAGCTTAGTTCAGAGATTTGCTCGCATTGTTCCTTAAGCACGAGAGGATCAGCGCTATACACGGTTCTGTTTCTGCCAACAGTTTGGAAACACGCATTCCGATATTTTTCGGGTATGAGTCCGCATGCTTTTATTGATTGTTCTATAGACGGTTGGAATGCTTCAAGAATGCCGTAGGTGTAGCATTGTTTTTGATATTTAGTGTCGAGTAAAGGACAAGGATAGAGAGGATCTTCCGGTTTTGGAAGGTATTTCGAAGGGTGGTCGGTACTTTGAGTGCCTGCAGCGTTTGCCATAAAAGCACCTGTATAGCATAGCTCTTGTTCTGGTGATGTTGCAAGAAAGTCGCAAAGCTTGAGTGCTCGCAGTAAATCATTTTCAGCAAGGAACATCACCGCATGACCCATGCCGTGGTTGCACTCAACAAATTGTTGACGCACAGAGTATTCTTCTTGCTTTCCACATACGCGAGGAATCTCTTTTGCGTAGAGTGCGTCGTTTGAGTCGAGCATGCCTTTTTCTATGAAGTAGCCCTCTATTGCGCCATGAAATACTCCGGCAAGACACACATGCGAGCCTTCCTTGAAAACTTCGCGTACACTTTTTGTTCTGTGATATGCTTCTTGCCCCAAGTAATGAGCAACCTCATGGCAACGCATAAAAAATTCTGTGTTTTTTTCGTACGTACCAAATGTCTTCAAAATTTGATTCAGTGGTAGATGATCAAGAAAACCGATCACTGCCTGCTGATAGCAAGATTTCTGCTGTGTGCTTTCGTAGCACTGTTTCATGCGTTTTTGAATGAAATCAGCAGCTTCTTCTTTCGAGAGATGTAGTGTTGTTTTCTTTGTGAGTTGCGCTGTGTGTTCTCCAATCAAATTTACAATGATGAAAAAGAGAATTGCGCATACGGAAATGGCGGATTCTAATACACATACGTGCCTAGGCGATTGCTTCATGACACAGTGCTGGTTATACAGAGTTGCTTATAGCGCTTGGAAGCAGAACTACAGAGAATTTCGCGCTCCGCGACCGATGGAATAAGTGATTGCAACTGCCACCCCAGATTTTTAAAGCAGTCTTCTGTATACACTTTTGGGCCATGTTCACACATTACAATTCCTCGGTCAGTAAACTTAGGAGAATAGCTGAAGAGCGCGCTAAATGTCGTTCCAAGACACCCCATATACTTTTCCTTTGTGGAGGCAAAAGGACTGCAAATATCGAGCAATTGTTGCGGTTTTCGTGGAAGCGGATGTGTTACCAGAGCAATAATGCCCTTATCATAACATGCGCGGCCTTCTGCTTCCGTGTTCGATTCACCGTAACAGCTTTTATGGACTTCAAGTGCTTCGTACTCATAGAGTTTCGCATACACTTCTCCCATCTCGATCCAACATGCAACACCGAGATGGTCAGAATAGCTATTGCATTGTTTACGGAGACTATCTACGTAGGAGCGTGTGTATAAAGGGAGTGGTGCAATGCCATGCTCCGCGAGCGCCCGTTTTTGATGGTCTTCCATAAAAATGCCGATGTAACAATCAAATTGAAATTCATTTTGCACGTCGTCACATGTTGGCAACGCGGTCTTCAGATTCCCATCGTCATTGAGTAGGGCCAGATGCCCCATGAAGTGCGAGCACATCCGACTTCGAAGACCGTCTGTGCCACTATCGCAGAACTCATTGATGAAGGAAGCACTAAGTTCAAAATTTGAATCATTTGCAAGCCGTGCCTCAAGAACTCCGTGTAAAAATCCACTTGCGCACAAACTCACATTAATTTCTTTTGCAAACTCACGCCAACGTGAAGGGTTTTTGTTAAACAAAACTCGGCCCATCTCATGAGCGATGACATGGCAACTTTTTGTGCGCTCGTCAATATCTTGCAGTGCAAGTAATGCAGCTTCCCCATATCTGAATCCTTTTGATCGTACGAGTGCGGAAAATTCGGCTTCGTAGCAGTCAGAGAATGTTCCTTGTGTGCATGCGGTATAGACCCGCTGTGCCTCGGTGATGATTTGTGGATCAGTAGATGCGTATGCGACAAAATCTTTTTTTGTATGCCCAAAGGTATTTTCCTCAATTAAAAATAAGCCGCCCCAGATGATTAATCCAATCAAAACGACATCTCCCACAAGAAAATATATCGTGCGAGCGTTCATTTTTTTCATACATGTTTAAGATTGAAAACAAAAAGTTGCATATAAACTAAGATGCGTATAAGCTCATTGTATACTGGAAGAGGCGAAGAATATAGCCTTGAGTAAGATATATGCACGCAAAACGTTTGTTTTTTTTAGCCTTTTTTGTCTTGTTCGCGGGAATTTTTCTGTTGTTTCTTGTGCTTGGTGATCATACTGTTGTTCCATTCCAACAGATGAGTACATCTTCATCTACCCGTGAAAAAATTGCCGTACTGATGCAGAAGGATACATTTGAACCGGAGGAACTGCAGATAAAAAAAGGAACAGCGGTTATCTTTAGAAACTCTGATATAGAGGCTCGATGGCCGGCATCGAATCTGCACCCGACCCACGGCATTTATCCGGAGTTTGATCCTCAAACCCCCATTTCTCCTGGAGAATCATGGACTTTTATTTTTAAAAAGAAAGGAAAATGGCGTTATCACGACCATCTTATACCAAACATTCGGGGAACTATCGTGGTTGAGTAGTGAATAAGAGCCTATCCACGATCTAAGGACTCATACCAAAATAACTTCCCCATCTCGCTTCCATATTTCCGCAATCTTTGCTTTTTTCTCAATCACAAATCTTTCATCGTAGCTCGCTACGCCTCAAGATTTGTTCAATCGAAAAAAACAAATCTTACGAAAATTTGAAACCGATCTTGGGGAACTTATTTTGGTATGAGTCCTAACCGCAACATAGGCTCCAAGATATTTTCAGTTCAGAATGGCATGAATAAAAAAAGAATCATTGCATTTGCAGCGCACGGGGCGAAGCGCGAGCGAGTACTAATTATTACCCCGTCGGCTTGTCGCGGGGTGACATATATTTAAGACCTCCCGGAGTGAGTTTTTTGGCCGGCCTCTGACGTGCATCCGACCGCATACGATCTATGCGGCCTTTGATCCCTGTGAACCGATTGCGAAAGACGAGACATGGAGCTTTCGTTTTAACGAGGTAGGGGAATGGAAATATCACGACCATCTTGCTCCGTACTATACGGGCATAATCATTGTGACGACAGAATAAGAAAGTATCAGAATCCTAAAACCTCAAGAAGCCTTTCCATGAGGTTTTCTTCATGAGGCCTCTCTTCGATGAAATCAAGAAGATAGCTTCTGATATACAGATAATCTTCCGCCTCGAATGGAATGATAATGAGCGGGACAACCTTTTTCTTTGATTGAAGATATATTTTTGGTGTTGGGTTTTCAGTGATGGAAAATGATTTAAGCGCAGTCCATTGATAGAGACGCTGATTGATCCTGATACCTGCTTCGTTGATCTCGAAAGAAACCAGGGGAGGGATTTTTATCGAGTGAAGAATGATACTGATTACACCGAGAACCAGTATTATGCCAAGTAAAATATTCTGGAAGAGAATGGCGGCAATGAAAAGCGCGATGGTAATAATACTAATAGCCCAGTACCAATCTGACCCGTGTTCACGGTGTTCGTATTCGTATGCCTGCCATTTGATCGCAGAGTGTTCCATCTCTTCATTGTAGTTTGCGTACCACATCTGTGCAAACATAACCCCGGAATACTGTGGTATTCCGGGGTTTCTACTCACTGCGACATCTCGCTTTGGTACTGTGAATTACGAAACTATCAGAAATCCCTCCCAACCTCCCTTTCATAAAGGGAGGAGCTTGAGGAGTTTCCCCCTTTGTAAAGGGGGAACAAGGGGGATTTTGGCGTTTCGTAATTCACAGTTGGTAGGGAGCTACCCGACGCCTTTCTATATCTGCGCGCAGATATGCGTATATTGCCGGGTTACGTGCGGAGAGAATTTGCAAAGCGGCAAGGACGGCATTCCCTGGGGAGAGCACGGTCATAACCGGGGCGTCGTGTGGTGTTCGAACGGATGACCACAGGTCCAGCGGAAAATCATTGATGAGCGCGGGTACGGTAATGACAGGAACGGTTGAGAGAGCCGAGAGTGTCGGGCCAGCACCGTTACTCTTTCCGATATGGGCGATTACTACTGAGTCAGGTACTTTATGTACCAGGCTGTTAAGCGCAACAACGCTCCGCTCCGGTTCTTTATGTGTTGAACAGGTGACGACGCTTACTAAACTGCTCCATGGGCCGAGGGCTGAAAAGTATGCCGCATTGTCGTCTTTCTCGGATCCGCGCCAGAGAATAATTTGCTGTTGCGGTACGTGGAAGTGTCGTGTTATTTCGGCGACTCTGCGGTAGGCCGCGCCTACATCCTTGAGCGTACTGCCGTCACGGTAGAGCTGTTTATCGATGTGGGAGTTGTTTTCAAGAACTCGCCACGAGTCATTGTCGATAACATCTGCAAGCAATAGGTTGCCGAAGTCATCGAGACCAAACTCGACCTTGAAGTCAACGAGTCTCCCTCCCTCAAGCGCCCATGCTTTTTCAAGCATGAGAAAAAAATCCTGCGCGACTCGTCGCATATGGGGAAAAAGCTTCCACTCCTCTTCGTCTCGAAAGACTTCCATTTCGTGCAGAGAGAGAAATGGTTTTTGTGCATACATTGGTTGTGTAGGATTATAGAGTCGGATGCTCTCTGTTTCACGGACATGGGAGAGGAGTGGATCATCGCAGGGAAGCGTGTGCACTCCCCATTTTCTATCTTTTGTTTTGAGGAAGATCTCGACCAGAAGCTGTGGAAAAAGCTCTCCTTTTGTGACATGGGGGTAGCGCTTGCAGTATGAGCCATGCGCCTCGCGTCGAACGACAACTTCGTAGGGCAACATTGCGCATTTGTGTGCAACAAAAGAATTTGCACTGTCCTGTTCCACAAACGCGACACGCACCCCGCATTTTTTAAGAAAACGAAATACGCTGCATGCAGTTTCGTTTGAAAGCGCTCCTTTTTCGGGAATGACACTGTGCTTTGCGCCATCTCCGGCAGTGATGTTGTCTTTTGAAACGAGAATGACGAGGCCGGTGTTATTTTTTACCTGGTAAATTTTTTTTGTTTTACCTTCGTTCAAAAGCTCGCCCAGTGGATATTGTGCAGTCAAACGGTCAGCTTCTGCAGTGTCCATTTCACTCTTTCTCTTTTTGTTGTTGAAGAACAGAAAATTGTTAACCGCCGCCTTCGTCGTGAAGAAAACGTTCACGTTGTACCAAACACCACTTCCTTAATTTGTCTCGAGCATCTCTAAACGCTTCTCGGGTGGCTCGAAACTCAAATATGCCGTTACCCTCTCGTACAATTTGAAGGTCTTGAATTGCGGCGAGTATCGCGTGTACAGTATCAGGTGAAATTACATCCCGACACTCCTGCTTTATCATAACTACATATTCATCAATTTTGCCCATTACGTATCTCCTCTGCAGGGGCCACTGTTTCTTGCTGGACTATATCAATTTTTCTCTATTTGTTACAACGAGATACTCTCGCATTTTGTTACAAACAAAGTTTCTTTCTGCGGTGTATTCTTGAAATAGCTCGAATGGAATTCTGTCCTCGCCGCGCAAAGCGCGGCTCGGAATGGGCGGGTGGGCAAGCGGCAAATTCTCGCTCCTTGAATTCATAAAAAGAAAAAGCTCGCCGTTCGTTTCCTACTAGGCGAGCCCTGGGCTGAAAGCCCAGATTATTGGAGTCGGATATGGTCGTCTACTTCATCAGGAACGCGATGATCTTCTCGTCGCTGTACAAGGTATTGATTGTGACCCAGCCTCGACCCACAGAGCCGACAGAAAGCCAGTACACGGCTCGGGGTTGAATTCCAACGTCCATGGCCTTTGCCTTGAGAAAAGCAGATTTCAGTTGAGAATTCTTTTCGGCCCGAGCGATCATCTCGGCACAACCTTCCGTATTTGTGATACAGTTCAGGCCGAGCTCCCGTCCGTTGAGTTCGACAACTCTGGCTTCTTCGCCGCCGATTCGAGCCGTTTCGATGGTACCCGGAGTGTACGTTGCTCCAATCACGCCAACGACTGCGAGCAATAGCACTCCCAATCCAATCACGATGACTTTTCCGTTCATGTTTGCCTCCTTCTAGCTTTGGAACGTCCTAGTAGAAATGCTACCAATTTATCAACATAAAGTCACTCCAAAAACAGAAACCCTTTTGAGTTCCTGTTTTAAAAAAATTAAGATGAAAAAATTCCTTTTGCCCTTCCAAAATATGATTCGGGCCGATTTGTTTTCAGGTTCTTTGGCAGTTTGGAATGCTCTCGGCTTCGCAATTCATTTTGCCCGCATATGTCTCCTTGGTGATGGCCGACCTGTATTTCTCAATCGACTATATCAGTTTTTCTCCATTTCTTACAACGAGGTGCTCTGATGTTTTGTTACAGGCAAAGACTATGGTATGTTGCTTTGCAGAAGGAGAGCACATGAAGATACTTTTACCGAAGACACTGTGTACCATTGATCCGTCCTATGGCCCACTGTTTTTTCTTGCAGGTCCTATCCGTGGGGGTGGGGATTGGCAGGCTACTGCTGTTGAAGAAATAGGAAAACGCCTGTCGAAATTTTATGCAGTGCTGCCGTGCAGGTATGAAGACACGCATCCTTTGATGCAGATGCGGCTCTCGGGAGACGAAGGCTATTTTGCCCGACAACTGACGTGGGAGCGGCACTATCTTTCGCTCGCTGCAGTATTGGGCTGCATCATTTTCTGGCTTCCCTGCGAGAGCAAGGAGCACCCTCGCATTGGCGGCGAACCGTACGCTATGGATACCCGCGGAGAGCTCGGAGAGTGGCGCGGTGCACTTATGCACGGCCCGAACCTGCGCGTCGTTGTTGGTGCGGAGCGAGACTTTCCCGGCTTGAGTCAAATAGAGAGGAATTTCAATCTGGCGCTTGAGCGTGAATTTCCGATTTATGAAAGTCTTGCCGAGACAGTTACTGCTGCAGTGAAAAAGATCGGATAGAGACAAAAAACCAAGAAAGATCAAACCAACGGGCTTTCTTGGTTTTTCATATCTGTGGTATACTGGTTGAGTGACTGAGCATTATATCAGAAATCCAAATACCAAGTGCATTGTTTGTAGCACTCCCGTCTATCGGAGACCGGTTGAAATTCAAAAAAACAGAGGAAACGTTTTCTGTCGTCAGGCGTGCTATGGAGTTTTT
The DNA here is from genome assembly GCA_007376725.1 of Parcubacteria group bacterium Greene1014_15. Classification (GTDB taxonomy): domain Bacteria; phylum Patescibacteriota; class Minisyncoccia; order Phycocordibacterales; family VMGT01; genus VMGT01. The sequence goes on from VMGT01000023.1 coordinate 12,145, forward strand.
CAAAGAAAAGAAAAGCCCTGCGTTATCTGTGGGCTCCCAATTCTTGCAAGTGCGCATAAAAAAACTTGCAGTCGAGGTTGTGCGAATAAAAATCGGGCTGAAATCAAGTATCATGTGAGTAGTCCGAGAGATAAAGTGAAATCACAACAAGCGTTAAAAGTCAGATTACTGAATGCGAGAGGAAAACATTGTGAACGCTGCAATTACTCCAAATATGAAATTTTGCACGTGCACCATAAGGACAGAAATCGAGACAATAATAATCTCACAAACCTTGAACTTATTTGTCCAAACTGCCATCATGAGGAACACTATCTTGAAAAAAGCTGGTTAAAAAATGTTTCGATCAAAAGTTACGGAGGGGTCGGATAATGGTATTCCAGCAGTCTTGAAAACTGCCGCCCGCAAGGGCTTGTGGGTTCGACTCCCACCCCCTCCGCATGAAAGTCATGGGAATAGATTTTGGCTCGAAACGCGTTGGGGTTGCGCTCTCAGACGAGAATGCTTTGTTTGCTTTTCCGCACAGTGTTATGAAAAATGATGACACGCTTTTGGAAAACGTGCTTGCGCTTGCGCGAAGTGAGGGAGTGCGCAAGATTGTTATGGGAGAATCAAAAAATTACAAAGGATCGCCAAATGTGATCATGAAAGAGGTAGAGGCGTTCAAGGAGCGACTTCTGAAAGAGGGGAATATCGAGGTTGTCTTTGAACCGGAATTTCTCACATCCGCGGAAGCGGAAAGAATACAAGGAAAACATGATACACTCGACGCGTCTGCTGCTGCGCTTATCCTCAAAAGCTATTTAGATCGTGTTAAAAATTAATGCACCAGCGTGGTTACTATAGATGATTTTAAAAAATTAGAGATACGTATTGGAACTGTTGTATCTGCGGAAAAAGTGTCTGATACAGACAAGCTTCTCAAACTTTCCGTGGATTTTGGAGAAGAGGCGCCGCGGCAGATCGTTTCGGGTATTGCAGAATATGTTGCACCTGAAGAAATCATAGGTCTTCAGTTTCCGTTTGTTGCAAATCTTGAATCGCGCAGTATTCGCGGCATAGAGAGCCAAGGCATGATACTCGCACTTGGTAGTGATAAAAATTCTTTCTCTCTTATTTCACCGCGAAGGCAAGTAACACCAGGTTCGCTGATTCGTTAGTTGTCGACAGTTTCGCTTTTTGAATTGCGCGGAAACAGATATACTATAGGTATATTTGCATATGCTCACTTCTTCACATGCACATCATCGTAGTACATTTCCACTCTCGTTGTTTCCTGTGCCAAAATATCTATTACCGCCAATTGTTGGCCTCGATATTTCAGACCACGCGATTCGTATTGTGGAAATGATTTTCTCAAAAAATGGCGTTCGGATGGGAAAGCAGGAGCGTGTTCTGCTTCCGAAAGGCGCCGTACTTGATGGAGATATCGTAGACGAACAGCCGCTCATGCGCATACTTAGAGAGTTGAGACGCAAACATCGTCTTGCCGTTGTAAGCGTTTCACTTCCCGCAGAGCATGCATACTATTTTCGTCTCTCTGTTCCGGGATTCACTCTATCGCGGAAAGAAGTCTTAAGCGCGATTGAGTTTCGACTGGAAGAAAGTGTTCCCGTTTCCCCGCAAGAAGCGATATTTGATTACACGCTCATAGGCGAGCGATCGGAAAGTACAGATGTTGCGGTAACCGTTATGCAACGGAAGATTGTGGAGAAGTATTTCTCTGTGCTTTCTCGCGTAGGCCTCGATCCATGGCTTTTTGAAGCGGAACCCGAAGCGCTTGTACGCTCTGTCATACCTGCGGGGGACAAAAGCACCAGCATGATCATTGACCTTGGAGAACTTAAAACGGTTGTCGCGATTGCAAGCGCCGGGGCGGTTCTTTTTACGGCTGTTATTGAAACTGCGAGCGATGCACTGACAACTGCTATCGAGAAAAAGCTCGATATCTCTCACGCGAAAGCAGAAAGTCTTAAAAAAGGAAGCGGCTTTGAGAATACGGAGGAGAATAAAAAAATCTATGAAATACTTGCAACAGGCGTCAGTGTGTTACGGGATGAGCTCCTCAAACTCGAAGAATACTGGCGCACACGATTAAATGCGGACGGAAGCAAAAACAAACCCATAGAACGTGTATATTTGTGCGGAGGAGGAGCGAATCTCAAAGGACTGCCGGCATATCTCTCTTTTGCTCTGAAGGTCGAAGTCGTACTTGCCGATGTATGGATCAATGCGTTCGGAATTCGCGAGCACATTCCGATTGTTACATTTGAAGAATCACAGGGCTATGCGACAGCTGTCGGTCTTGCGCTTGCGCGAGTATAAGAACCTATCCACTATCTAACCGCAAAATATGAAGCAAAATATCACTTGCCTGCCGAAATGTCCAAAATTTCTACTACAAATTGCGTCTTTTTCGTCTTTTCGCAACGAATTTTGAACATTTCGTCTAGGCATTAGATAGTGGATAGGTTCTAAGATATGTCGAATTTACTTCCAGAAAACAGAAAAAGAGAACTGCGGCAGGGATACTTTCTTCGGCTTGCCGGAGTTGCTTCCGTTTTTATACTCACAGCACTCGTTTTTGCGATTGTCGGTTTGTTGCCATCATATTTTGCAACAATTATTAAAGCGAAAACAGTTGAAGAAGATTTGAAATATGCGGAAAATGCACGACCGACTAAACGAAGAGATATTGATTTGCTTGTAAGCGTGAAAGAAGTGGACACTCTTTCTCCCGTACTCGAGACATGGTTTGGAATGCCTTTTGCATACCAGGCGATTGCGGATGCCGTTGCCGAGAGAGTCGGCGGTGTTGCTCTGACATCGATTGTATACAGCAGGGAAGGAAAGAAGTTGGTTATTTCAGGAGCCGCAAAACAGCGCGATGATCTGATTGCATTTAAGAATGTGCTCCAAAAGAACGGAACATTTAAGAATATTGATTTGCCTGTTTCTGATCTGGCGCGGAAAGAAAATCTCTCGTTTTCTATCACTATTACCCTTGCATATCCATGAAATTTTTGCGCAGAACCCCACTCTTACTTGTTGTTTCAGTCCTTCTCTTGCTGGGCGCTGGTTTTGTATACGTGCATATATATGGGGTTATTGTGAGAAAAAATGTGGAGATTGGCACGGGGGTGCGACAACTCTCTGGAACGAGCGCGAGTGAAGAACAGCTGGCGGATCTCAAAAAAATTGTGGCAGAGAATGCAAAAAAATGGGAAAAAGTTTCTTCGTATGTCATCGAAGCAAATGGTGTCGTTTCGTTTGTTCAGAAAATTGAAACGCTCGGGCGTACGCTTGGCGTTGACGTTGAAATATCTTCTCTCACAGAAGAATCGCCGAAAAGCGAAGGAATTCTTCCTGATTTGCTTGAACTGCTCACCGTGCAGCTTGTTGCTTCCGGTGACTGGAAAGATATGCTGCAACTGCTTGTATTTATCGAATCAATGCCCATTGCAACCCGAGTGAATGATGTGCAGCTCAAAAGAGTTGGCGAAGAATTCACAAAAACTGGATCGTGGAGCGGATTTTTTAGCCTTGTAGCTCTTAAGAAGAAATAGACATCATGAAAACAAGCATTTCTTTCAGTACTATATTTCGGAAGCCTGGAAGGGGGAGCGAACACAGCGTCGAGCGCGACTGGCTGACAGTTCTTGCGGGTTTCGTGTTTGTTATAATTCTTGTTGTAGCACACGCTGCATACTTTTATCATCGTGTTGAAAACGGTGCCCTTTATGGCGCAGGAACAGTTTCCGAAGATGAGGATGTATCTATAGACACAAAACGACTTGATCATGTAGCGGCGCTTATTGATGAACGTGAAAAATGGCCGGAAACGATCATGTCGGAAGTTGCTCATATTGTTGACCCATCGCAGTAGCACTGTTACCGTGTGAAGCATGTGCTCGTGAGCATGCCCTTGTAGTTCAATGGACAGAACTGCGGACTTCTAAGCCGCTAATGGAGGTTCGATTCCTCCCGAGGGCACCACTTAGTGCGGGGTTCTGGGTGACCAGGGTTGTCAGCTTGCATGGACGACCTAGGTTCCCGACCACCCTGTACGAAACAAAAA
>VMGT01000024.1 GCA_007376725.1 Parcubacteria group bacterium Greene1014_15
TCCATCAGACGGACGCACCAAACGTGCGTCCGTTATCTTTTCATACGACAGAGAGTATCTATTTCTCAAGAGAAAAAACGATAGTATCCGGATTCGCAGGCATGTTGTCGCGTCCGATTATTTGAAACTCCGGAAGCGGAACAATAAACTTGCCATCGTCCTCAAGAAACGCACTCTCACGGTTTAGAAATTCAGGCATGAAATGCCAAGGCAGTACAAGAAAATAATCAGGACGTTCATCCCGCGCCTGCTCTTCCGAAATTATCGGAATTCCCGTGCCAATGGTAAACTTGCCCCACTTTATCGGATTTCGCTCCGCGGCTGCAGTAATCTTTCCTTGATGGAGTCCGAAGTATTGAAGCAACGTATTCCCTTTCGTCGATGCTCCATATACATACACTTTCTCGCCATTTTGGACTGCTTCATCAATGAAGTCGTTCAGGTTTTTTTTTATTCTCTCAATGCGAGCGGCAAACTGATCATATACAGCACGCCTATCCAAACCGAGAACTTTTTCGGACACACGCAGTTCTTCTATTCGCTTTACCGCGGAGACACAATCAGTGCCTATCGTGCTCCCCTTGTGACGAATGTAGGTGCGGAAGCTCCCGCCATTTACTTCATTAAGTTCAACATCAAATACTTCGAGATCGTGTCGGTCAAGCAGCCGCTCAAGAGAATAGAGCGAGTAATATTCAACGTGTTCATGACAGATATTGTCAAAAGCATTTTGCGAAAGCATTAAAGGAAGATACGCTTGCTGAATGACAAATACGCCGTTTGGATCAAGAGCCTTTTTTACGTCAGCTACAAATGTATTTGGATCGTCGAGGTCGTAGAACATCGCAATCGCCGTGATAATTTTTGCTTTCGATTCTATAAATTCACGAGTAAACAGTTCGTATGCAAAAAAGTCATTGATGATTTTTGTCGTCCCCTGCCGTGCAAGATCCATAAGGTTGCGTGCTGGTTCAAAGCCGACACGCCTTATGTCCGCTGTACTATAGGCACGAAGCATCGTACTATCATTGCTCCCAATATCAATAATGATGTCTCCTGCCTGCAGATGCGCAATTCGCTCTGTCGTTTGAGCGAGTTCAGTAAGCGCATCCGTCATAGATTTATTCACTCCCGAACGATACCAATAATTTCGGTACATCTTCTGGGGAGACACCGTGTGCCGCAACTGAAGAAGTCCGCAGCCGCCTTCTGCCACATTACAGAGCACCATATCGAGAGGATACCGCTCCTCTTCGCGAAGTGCGGATACGTCCGGAAAATCCACAAAATTGGAAACATACAGATTCCCTAAAGAAAGAATGTCGGAAAGCTCGCTCTTGCCGCATATGCGGCAACCAGGCGCCTTCCGACAATGTTGTTCTTGTTCGATAGTGGTACTCATGAATACTGTTGCAGAATGACCGCCTGCGGAGACTGCGCAACGTGCATATCCGCATCAACCATAATCTGCACAAGATTACTAAATGTAACCCGTGGCTCCCAATGAAGTTTTTCTTTTGCCTTTGATGAATCGCCCAAAATTTGAACTTTGTCAGCACGGCGTTTAAGGCCGTCATCAATTTTTACATGCTCGCGCCAATCGAGATCAATGTGTGAGAATGCAGCACCGACAAATTCCTCTACTGAATGAGGAGCACCTGTCGCGACAACATAATCTTCTGGCGCATCTTGTTGCAGCATGAGCCACATAGCTTCAACATACTCGGGAGCATATCCCCAATCCCGTTGCGCCCTCAAATCTCCAAGGATAAGTTTTTCTTCGCTCCCGTTCTTGATCCGTGCCACAGCGCTCGTAATCTTTCGAGTCACGAAACCGGGAGCTCGCCGAGGACTTTCGTGATTATAGAGAATCCCCGAAACTGCGTACATCCCGAATTGTTTCCGAAAAACATCCACCATATTGTGCGCAAAGAGCTTCCCAACACCATAGGGATTACGCGGCCGACAAAGAGTTGCCTCATTTTGCGGTGACACATTTGTGTCACCAAAAATTTCCTGACTCGACGCTTGAAAAAAACGAGACGACAATTTCAAATCACGCAGAGCTTCCATTATCCGCGCCGGCCCGAGAGCAGTTGCATTGCTCGTCATTGCCGGATGATCAAGAGATGTAACAACTGACGAAGGAGAGGCAAGGTTGTACACTTCGTCCGGTATAGAGAGCCGCAGGGCACATGCTATAGAAGCGTAGTCGCAAACATCACCTTCATACAATGTCACCCGCTCATAGATGTTTTTCAATTCATGTGGAATCCTGTCTTCCGGACGAACAAGTCCGAAAACATCATATCCTTTTGAGAGAAGCAACTCTGTTAGATACGATCCATCTTGCCCGTAGATTCCCGTAATTAACGCTCGTTTGTTCCTTGTCATACAAATACCTTGATTTTCTCACCTTTCATTGCTGTATCTGGATGTTCTGCATACCACTCATACGTTCGTTTCAAACCTTCATGTAAGGACACCTCTCCAACCCATCCTACCAAATTCTTAATTTTCTGTACATCTCCGAGGCGGCGCGCAACACTCCCTTGCGGGGCATCGTGTATCTGTAATTTCTTCGGTTTCCAGCCTGCCACCTCAAAAAGTTTTTCCGCAAGATCGCGTATCGGCGTCTCTTCGTTCACGCCTATGTGTACCGTCTCGATCGGAAGCCCATCTGTTTTAGTAGATTCCATGAGTAACACCATCGCACGCACTGCATCATCAATGTAGCAAAATGATCTTGTGTCTGTCGCTCCATATATCGGAAATGGTTCAACGCGGGCTGCAATGCGCAGCGAGAGTTCAGGAATAACATGATTATATCCCGCACGGGGACCATAAAAATTATGCGGACGCACAATGACTCCGCGAAACTTATACATTTGTGCGCAGTGGATCATAAAAAGTTCCCCGAGCGCTTTTGTTCCTGCGTAGGTCCACCGTGGGTTATAGGTATCCGCGATCACAAGTGGCACATTCTCCGGCGTTGGGATTGGCAACTGACCAAACGATGAAAGTCCACCGGCATAAGCTTCATTTGAAGAGGTAAATAAAATTTTGCCGCAGGAATTCTTTTTTCGAAACCATTCCAGAAAATACAAAACTGTCGCCGTGTTGATACGCATTACCTCATGCGGCATGTCGTAAAAAATACCAGTCCCATTGACCGCGGCAAGATGGTAGACGTGGTCGTATCCTGAACCAAGTCGCAGATATGCGCGTGCATCGGTCAAATCCAAATTCAAAAATGTAACTCGGTGATTCTTCAGCAATTCCTTTAGTGCACCGTCCATCCGCCCACGAAAAAGATTATCAACCAAAACAATCTTGGCAGTCGTCGTACCAAGCAGATATCGTGCAAGATGGTATCCGATAAATCCAGCTCCGCCCGTTATTAATATTTTTTGCCGCATATTCAGATGGTTAGCTCATTTTTATGTTCCGCTTCGAAAGAAGGTATTTCGCCGCGCGCACGACTTCAGAAACCGTAATCGCATCAAGAGCCTTTTTGTGCTCTTCACTTTTGCCCCGCATCTTGAATACAAAACTCGATGGATAGAAAGGAGCCGGCGGCAAAACACAAACGCTTTTCTCGTCAAAGGGAGATTGCTCCCATGGATCAACGGGTCCCGTGATATCAACAAGCGGCGTCCCCAAAGCATGCGCCATGTGGATCGGGCCAGTGTCAACTGCAATATAAAGCGTGAGCGACTCGATCAGAGGTGCGAGCTCTTCAAGTGAAAAGTGAGTCGCAATGCTATGCACTTCTCTATTCTGAAATGTGCCAACGAGCGCCTCGATCCGATTCCTGTCCTTTGATCCGCCGATCCAGATAATTCTTGCATTGTGCTTTCGCACCAACTCCTCTGCCACTGCGCCAAACCGCGTATCTCCCCACTCCTTGATCTTATTCCCTGCCGTAATGCTTATGCCAATAATAACATCCTTCGGGTCAATACCCTGTTCCTCTAAAAACACACGCACATGCTCTTTGGTTTCAGGCTGTATGTAGACTTCTGTTTTAGGATATGTCGTATGGATGCCAGCATATTTGAGCATATCGAGATAAAAGGCAGGCACAGACGTGTGGTGCACATATCGAGTCTGGATGTTATTCAACCAATCGGTCAAAAATTCAGCTGATAAGCGCGGATAGTACACAAGTTTTATCCGCGTCGGAATAAAGCTCCAGAAAAAAAGTGCGCTTGAAAATGCCGTCCCTGAAAACGAGAGACCGATATCAAATGACATTTTTTGCAGTCTTCGTATAAGACGGAAAAGATGAAACTTATACTCTTCCAGAATAATAAGCTCATTGATGTATGGATTCCCCGTGAGCACACCCGCCGCTTTTCGAGAAACGAGAACCGCGATGAAACTATCTGGGTATGCCTTTTTAATTGTGTGAAAAACTGGCGTTGTAAGTACGATGTCACCAATACGTGTGAGTTGCGGCATAATAAAAAAACGCTGTTCTTTTTTTTTATTTGTCCATTGCCGCGAATGAATTTTAGAGAACACCAATGGTGCGAATAGGAATGCTCCCGTGGTAAGAAGTCGTGTGAGAAAGTGTACCCGAAAATCCATCGTTATTGAGCGCCGCGGACGAGTAGACGTTTGCGCAGCTTTCTCCAGAATTTTTCGTGTCTCCTGTCCACACTGATTCCACGAAAACTTTTCGAGCTGTGCAGGACCTTTGGCAACAATTGACGCGCGAAAGACTGAACTCGTAGTGAGTCGCTCCATCGCGTCCGCAATTTCGCTCGCTTTGTAGGGATTGACGAGCACAGCGGCACCATTGCCTCCGAGTTCGGCAGGGCCAAAAATGTTTGACGTAATCACAGGAATCCCGCACGACATCGCTTCAAGAATGGGAAATCCGGTGCCTTCAACAATGCTCGGAAACACCAACGCCTCAGCACGCTTATACACATACGAAAGTTGCGGCTCATTCAAATGGCCCAGAAAATGAACACGTTTTGTTATGCCTTCCTTTGCAACAAATTCCTGTAGAGCGGTGTAGTAGTCCCCTTCATTTTTTCCTCCAATGACTAAATCGTGCGTGAAATTTGCACTGCTTCGCACACAGAGAGAAAATGCCTGCACAATGCGCAGTACATTCTTGCGCTCCTTAAGTGTTCCTGCAAAAAAGAAATATTTCTCAGGAATAGTAAGCAACGGTTTTTGTTCGGGCACTTCGCATATCTTTTTATATCCATGATAGACGACAGATATTTTTTCCGGAGAAATTTTGAAAAAACGCACCGTATCATTTTTTGTAGAATTTGAGACTGCAACGATATGATCCGCGCGACGCAAGGAATAGCCATGATACCATCCAATAAAAAGCCGCTTAACACGCTCAAAAAAGTTGCGGGAGGCAAGATATTTGTACGGATAATCGAGGGCAATGATCACGCTACGGCGTGGCTTATAAAACAGTGGTAAAACGGGTGTATTAAATAGATACACATCGCACGGCGTAGCGTGTTTGAGTCGAGTCAGCCACAATCGCCCCGTACCCAACACTTCAGTATGCCAATTCTTTCCGGGCAAATTTGGTTCATGCTCCGGTTTTTCTTTAAGAAAAATGACATATTCATTTTTTTCGTCATTTCGCATAAGAGACTCCGCCCAGCCGAAAATAATCCGAGGAAGTCCTCCCGGTTTCTTTTCTCCGTATGGATGCATAATAATGCCAATTTTCATACGCGCGATGAGATGAACTGCATAATTTTTTTTGTGCGCTCCGCCCACGTATATTCTTTCGCTTTTTCTTTTCCGAAAGCAGCCTTTTGTGACGAATCTTTTTCGTGAAGCGCCTTTTTCATCGCAGACGCAAGACTGTACGCATCATCAGGTTCATAGAAAAAAGCTTCCTTGTCGCTCACCACTTCACGGTTTGCCAGAGTGCCACTCACAACCATGGGACAACCACACGCTAGAAATTCAAAAATCTTCATCGGTGAGGTCTCCGTATATGAATATGTATTTGACTTCGTTCCCAAAACAAGTGCAATGTCCGCCGCAGCAATCCACACCGGAATTTCATGCAGTGGGCGATGCCCAACAAAAATAATGTTAGAAGGAACATTCTTAACGCCAGCCACTCTCTTGAATGCTTGCTCTGTACCACCAACAAGATACAACAAAACCTCCGGACACAGAAGCGCTGTCTCCGCAAGAATGCCAAGTCCTTTCCAGTCATAGAATTGACCTGTGTGTACTGCTATCTCTTTTTCAGAAGGAATATGCAGTTCTTTGCGCGCTTCCTGTTTCGATAACCGCGAAGGAAAAAGAGCCGGATCAATACCATTCGGCGCAGTGATAATTTTTTCTTTCGCTATCATGAAATCCGCTTGCAATTTTGTTGCGACACCTCGGCTGTTCGTTACAATACCTCGAACTCGTTTAAGAAAAAAAACGAGAAACGGATTCCGCTTTTTACTCCCATGAATTTCAAAAAAAACGGGGACACGAAGTAGCGGCAAAAGAAAAAAAGAAAATTGATCAAGATCAATGGTATATAGTATGCCTGCTCTTTTTCGAATTCTCCACGCAAGATACAAAAACGAGGAAAGAGCAAACGAAAGACAGCGCAAGTTATATGCAAGTCGAGAGGAACAAAAATTCAACACAAGCATTTTCTTTACGGAAAGAACATGTGCAAGCGTATAGTATTTTTCAATCGAATCCTTGATTTCATTTTTTTGACCAGGCACAATCAGCTCAAGATCAACTCCCTGTGCAATAAAAGCCTCGCATTGTTTTGCGAGTTGAATACCGTGCGCTTTTTCATTCGGCATACGCGCATTGGCAACATAATACATTTTCATATGCTTTGCTCATTCTACAACAATAGTGTACAAAAAAAGTCACGATCATACACAAAAAAGGACCCTGCACCACTGTGTTGAACAGGTATGCAGGGTCCAAGAACAAAGGTCAAATGGTCTAAAGAGAACTAAGTGACCAAAATCTGAGTACTAACGTGCGCGCACGGCCACCCGATAGTCGCGATCGAACCTGTAAGCGAGCCAATAGTAATCCCGAAACCACGCCGAGCCGTCGCGATACAGATACCTCACGCAGCGGTCGCCGCGCGAGTCGCGAAAAACAGTTTTCGGAAAGACAATAACATTGATATTGCTTGGCAGATACTTCCAATTTTCAGGCCGCGCGTAGAAATCAAGCGCACAGGCGTTGAGCGAATTAAGTTTTTGCGCCCGGGCAAGGTACTCCTCACCATTGAGCAACTTCTCGTCATTTTCAACAAAGACGCTTGCACTCGAAAGCCGTTGGGGATTAATCATCCCACACGAGAGATGCTCCACGATTGGGTTTTCCTTGTGTGCCCAATTGGGAATTTCTGGTTGGGCATTGCAATCAATGTAACGTGTTATTTCCGCCCGGCCGACCAAGACATCGTGGACATCGGCGAGAATGGTACCCTCGCAAAGTTGCTTGATTTCATCGTTCGTGTAGTTTGCGTGCCTAAACGCCAACTTGAGTTCATTGGCTTGACCAACATCGAGCATAAGTTCGCTCATCGTTCGATCTCTTTCTGTTGCGACAATGTGTTTGCACACGACGTCGCATAACATTTTGGTACCACAAACACAGTGTGGCATGATAAAAACCCTGGAAAGACACTATCATGCTTAACGGTTTAAGTCAAGGTCGCTGTCAGTACTCCTCACCCCCAAAATCCTCCCCAGCCCTCCTTTCAAAAAGGAGGGGGTCAAGACACGTGTCTCCTCACTTTCGTAAAGGGAGGATGGGAGGGATTTATTCATAGCTGTGGGTAGCTACCACTATCAAAAACTGCTCAACAACTGCGTGAATATCGTATTTCCGAACATGGCTTTTTTCAATCATTCCAACTTGCAGGCGTAATGTACTGCTTTCAAGTAATTCTTTGAGACAAGCCGTAAAATCTATTGCATTGCCGCTCTTCACACAATACTTTTGGAGCATGGTCGGCACAATATCTCGAACACCACCGACGCTTGTCGCGACAAAAGGCAATCCTGCAGCCATAGCCTCAAGGAGAACATGCGGAAATCCTTCCTCTTCTGATGGCATGATAAAAATATCTGAAGCAAAAAAATATGCCGCGACATCTCTGTGTGGAATCTTTCCAAAATATGCCGCGACATCTCTGTGTGGAATCTTTCCAAGAAGTAAAATGTCTTTCTTGAGACCATTTTTTTCCAGAGCATCTTGTATTTCTTTGCGAAGAGGCCCGTCCCCGATCACAACAAACAATGCAGACTGTTCTTGCACAGCAGATGCGATCTGTATAATTTTGCCAGCGCCTTTCCTCTCGGAAAGCCGATGCACGAAGAGAACAATTTTTCGATCAAGAGGCAGATCAAGCTCACGACGAATACTTTCTTTTGTTCCATCACGCCGAAATGCCTGAAGATCGATCCAATTAGGCATAACAGCAATCTTTTTCTGCGTCAGATTGAATTCTTTTGCATACAATTCCCGCATAGTTACCGTTCCTGTAACAAGCACATGCACAACTTTCAAAATGATGCACAACGCACGCTGTTTTCCGTAGAGCCACGGCATGCCGCAATTCCAGTAATACGCTCTTCCGCCGAGTATCCGAGTGACCAAAGCCGAGAGAAGCGCGCCTGTGTACGAGTAGTGCGTATAAAATATCTTATATCCAAGCAAGCGTGCCCATTTGAGAATTACGAATTCTTCTACAATACGCAGAGGCAAAAAATGGACATGCATCTTCCGAAGATGTGAGACGCTTTTGAATCTGTCCCGTGGAGGATTTCCTTTCTCAACAACAAGAAAAATGTCGGCGTCTTTAGACACGACATTGATGAAATCATACAAATACGAAAAATGACTGTCTATTTCTTCTCGAAATTCAGGCAGTATGTAGCATATCTTTTTCTTCACGCTTGCTGTTTTTTTCATTGATTCGATCACCGTATGTCTCACGAAGCAGATCAAGGTCTTTATTGCTACCGAGGAGAAGTTCGATATTTTTATCACGTAAACTTTTAAGTACCGCTTGTCCTCGCGGATCATCAATCAATGTTGCATAGAGTCCTTCAAATGCGGCAAAATCTTTAACGAAACAGTGGCCGCCGGCCCCGCGGCCGCTTTTGTGAATCGGGTCAAGATGTGTTCTCCCGATGCGCGGATCGGCAACCATCGCATCGCGAATGACGTCCCAACTGCAACCAAGTTTTTGCGCAAGATCATAGAGCAGATTTACAAATACCACCTTCGTATAAAACCAACAGTTGCCGCCGTATTTAACTAACTCCGCTTCGCGCGATGAGCATATGGTCGCAAACGGCGCAGGGGGCAACACGTCGAGCACTTCCTGTGCTTTCGCTCGCGCCTCATGCGTATTATTCGAAATACCGACAATATTCCGTTCGGGACAGCTGTTGCTTCCGTTAAAAATTCAGGTGAATGAAAGACAAACACGTCGGGAAACTGTTTCTGAATTGATTCTGTTGTTCCCGGAAGAATCGTTGATTTTATGACAGCAGTTTTCCCTTTTCCGATAAGAGGTAGGACTGCACGCACAATCGAATCATCAAATCCGGCTTCTGTTGTCGGAGTCGGCACGGCAATAAAAACAATATCGCACGTTGCAATGTCTTTACGTGTTCCCGCATATTCTGGTTCTTTTGCATAGCGCACAACAGAAAAACCACGCTGTTCAAAATCATTAGCGTAGTTTTTTCCGATCCATCCCTGTCCGATAAAACCAATTTTCTTGTGTGTCATACAAGTTTCAGCAAACGCATTTATTCTTCCCAGACATCTTTTACCTTGCCCACTTCGCAGCACGTCTGCCACGATTGACTATACAATTTCAAATACGTATCTTTGTCATGCAAACTCTCGGAAATCTGTTCGCGCGCGCGCGAAGCAAACACGTGCCCAAGATTTGGCTCTGCGATCAGTCGCGCAACTTTCTTGGAAAGACAGCGGACATCGTTAACAGGGCACACAAAGCCATTCACCCCGTCCTCCATATATGTATCCGTGATCCCAACAGCTGTTGCAACGACGGGACACGACGCAAGAGCTGCTTCAATGAGAACTAGGCTGTACCCCTCATATAACGATGTCAAGAGAAACACATTCGCCGCTTTATAATACGAAATGATATTCTCCGTCCATGGCTCGAATACCACATACTTGGAAAGACCCCAACGTTTAACAAGCCCTTGCAATCTCCCTTTCTCTGGCCCATCGCCAACGATAATCATACCCACGCCGCTGAATTCCTCTGCGATGTTTCTCAAGACACGGAGCGCAAGCGGAATATTTTTCTCTTTGGTAAAACGCGCAGCAATAAGAATAATGAAGCTGAACTGCTTATATTTTCTTCGAAGCTCAAGGGATACAGCATCGATCGCTCCGGATCTCACAAAAAGTTCCTTGTTAACGAGTATCGGGATCAAAACGATATTCCGGGTAAGAGTCCATTTCGATTCCGTGAGCGAAGTTTGTATCCTTTTACTCACGATACGAATGCAGCTCGCAGCCATAAGCGTACGCTTGGCCATTATAACCCGCACCTTATTAAAAAGTGACCTCTTTCGAAATTCTTTGCTCAAAAAATCCGTATGAATCTGTATCTGCAAACACGAGCCGAATTTCTTCCAAAGCCTGTACCCAACCCACCCCGTTTCAAACGGATCTTGGCACGTAATAAGATTCGGTATAAAGTTTTTAGTATCTTTCAGCCACATTGCGATCGCAAGAGCATCTCGCACGTACGCCCATCTGCTCACTGAATTTGTTGGATATGCCCACACATTTGTTCCAATCTGCGTATCCTGCAAATGCAAACTTTTCTGCGCAAAAACAATAATATGCAATTCCGATACGAGGGTTCCGTAATCAGCCATACGATTATGAATTGCTTTGGTAGCATCAAACATGCCCCGATCGCTCGATATCATGAGAACGCGCTCAACTTTTTTTTGTTCCACAGCAGTTTCCATAGGTTTAACTCACTTTACGCAACATGAATGTTTTTTCCGTCATTGCGAGGGCGAAGCCCGAAGCAATCCAGGATTCTGTCGCTATACTCTGGATTGCTTCGGGCTTCGCCCTCGCAATGACGAGTATAGGTAATCTTAAGATAGTAATTCATGATTGCGTAAGGTGAGAGTTTATGTTGCATGAAGCAACTCTGAAAGTCTACGCAACAGAGCAGTTTCACTAAATTTCGAAAGACTCTTTTGTGCCTCGCTTGTAAGACGTCGAGCTTCTTCGGGATGTTCAAAAATATACGAAATGGCATGCATGTATGCCTCGATATCATCATGATACACTACATAGCCGTTTACGTTGTGTGTGATCAATTCTCTGTTTCCTCCCGCAGGCGTTGTCACTATCGGTGTTCCAAGCGCCATGACCTCAAGAAGCTGATGAGATAATCCTTCATAGCTCGTGTTGAGCACAAATACATCCGCAGCAACAATGTAGCCGAACAAATCTTTCTGTTCCACCTTTCCCAAAAGCCGCACGTACGGCTCGGCCCTATTCGCATGAATTAATTTAAGAAGTTTTGATGCATCGGGTCCATCGCCGGCAATAAGAAGCGCTGCATCATGATAGCGCGCGCGCAATTTCGGCATAAGCGTTATAAGCGCTTCAAAACCTTTCCATGGCACAAGACGCCCGACACTCACGAGCACTCTGCCCGATAATCCCAATTTCTCGCGAAGCGCACTGCGACTCATGTTTGTCTGCGGCGGCGTGAATGCATTATACATCACCTCGATCTTATCTGTGCGAACACCCCAATTTGAAACTATCTCTTTGAGAAAATTACTCGGAACAATGACGCGTTCCGCGAACGCACAGACGATTCGTTGTATAAATTTACAAACGAGAATAGAGGGAACATATCCCATTTTTTTTGAAAATACTTCGAGCCCGTCATGAACGGCGTACGATTGCACTGCAATCTCCCATGCACGATCTCCTACAATTTTGAGAAAAAAGCGTTTACGTGTCGCGATAGCCGCAAGTGCCGCCGGAAAACCCGTCCCCAAAGGATCTTGCGCATAGATCACATCCATCCCTTTGCTTTTTCGCACCACCAGTAAAAAATACGCCACATGGCGGATTATTTTCGGCAGGTAGCGCACCTCGCCAAACCACGCGACATCAACCTGCACATCGTAGGTGTAAAATTTATCAAAAAGTAATTTCGAGTATGTTGCAGGACCTCCTATATCCGGGGGATATAAACCTGTGGCAATAAGTATTCGCATGACTAAAATTTATTGAAAACGTGTAGTATCATCTGCTGACGAATGAACGACCAATCATACCTGCCAAGCACATATGCTTGCCCAGTAGCAGCAACTTTTTCCCGCAGATCCGCATGAGAAAGCAACAAAAGAATTTTCTCTGCCAAGTCTTTCGGGTCATTTACTTTACATAATAACCCCGTTTCTCCATCCTTCAAAAAATCCGTGATACCGCCGACGCCTGTCGCAATGATCGGCAAACCTGCCGCCATTGCTTCAATGAAAGAAGAACCCAGCCCTTCTGATCGCGAGGCTCTGACAAATATATCAGAAACCGCGAGGTACCGTGGTATTTCCGAGAGATCTTTGTATCCGACAAAATGCACGCGCTTGGCGACCGCTTCACTCACCGACAGCCCCTCAAGCATTGCGCGGTCAGGCCCATCGCCGACAATAATAAGTTCAATATCGTGCGGAATATATTTTAAGGACATGATCAAAATGTCGACAGCGTTTTTCGGTACCAGACGCGATGTCGTTACTATATAGCGTGTTGTCTGTTGTGCTCCAAGCGATCTGCCAAGAGTGAGCAGTTCTTCGTCACTGAACTTTTG
Organism: Parcubacteria group bacterium Greene1014_15; assembly: GCA_007376725.1. Lineage (GTDB taxonomy): Bacteria > Patescibacteriota > Minisyncoccia > Phycocordibacterales > VMGT01 > VMGT01. The sequence goes on from VMGT01000024.1 coordinate 12,881, forward strand.
CGCAAACTGACTGAAAGCAACACCGTTTGGAATAACAGTACTTGCTCCCGTCGCCCCCATGCTCCGTGCAAATGATGCTAAAAATTTCGATATAGATTGAATCGCAGACGCTTTCTTGAATACGAGCTTATATAACGGAAAGACCGCGCGAATACGAAAGCGTCCTGTTATATGTGAAAGAGAGTCCCCCTCTTGTAGGGTCAATATAAAAGGCACCCTTCGCACGATACGCAAAAAAAGAGAGGGAAATCCCGCATACGACATAATCGCCCACGAGGCATTGTATCTATACCTTATGGAAAGCATCAATGCCTTTACAAAAGCAAGCCACGGATAAAAAACCTTGATAAGATAGAGCGGAAAAGAAATCAAATCTTCAGGAGTTGGCCCTTTCTTAGAAAATCCGACACGATAGACGGTAACATTCCCTATCTGCTCCACCTTGGGCAAGCTTCGGTCGTAGCGCAGTGTCACCATATCAAATGCAATCTCATCCTTGGAAATATGGTCTGTGATTTCTTTTACGGCAATTTCAGCCCCGCCGACAAGGGGATAATACATAAGGGAGAATATCAGTATGCGTTTTTGAGACATTGTACCATTGTAACATTTGGTCAGAATGTGGGGTAACGCAAGAGTTGCCAGACCAACACATTCGTGTTAATCTGCTTACAGAGAAACAAACCTCTTTACGAAAGGAAAACTATGAACAGGTGGATACTTGCTTCCGTTGTCGCTTGGAGCATAACCGGAATAACTGGAATTTTCATCGGAATTCAACTGATTGAGTATTCTTCGGTTGCCACAAAAATAATCCTGTATGGCGGATTAGGTTCTTCTTGCTTTTGTTTTTGGAAAGGTCTTGGAATTGATATGCACAGAAACGCACAAGGATAACAAAACACCCTACACTCTCGCGGCAAAACATTGTACGAGAGTGTATTGCTTTCTACAGCACAATGGAGAGTAATGGCGGGGTAATGGACGGGGTAATGGGGTCATGGTAATGGGGTCATGGTAATGGGGGTAATGGTGGGGGGGTAATGGGGTCAGTCCCCATTCTTTTTGTTTTTGGGCCTTCCTGGTGCATGAAGTGTTTGTTCCAGTCCCAGTTTAGTTGATATTTTTTCGACCCATTCAATGTCGCCATATGGTTTGCTTTTAATAACACTATGTCGGATATCTTCTAGTTCTGATGCGGTTTGTGGTTCGTTTATGAATTGCAGATAAGCTTCGGGAATTTCTATGGGCCATTTGGAAAGGAGTTTTTGATTTTTTAAGGTACCACATTCTCTTCTCCACAGACTGGACCATTTCCAGTTCTCTGCTTTTTTGACAAGCCGTGCTCGTAAAGGGTTCCGTTCCACGTATCGAATTAACTGTATCAAATAAGCATCTGTTTCTACAGGAAACGATTTGTATCTTCCTTGGTAGAGATGTCCGGAACCTATGGATTTGTGCGCGGTGTGCCAACGTCGGGTATGCGTATTGGTTATCCAGCCCATGAATGTCGACAGGTCGCCATCTTTCTTGGGATATACTACAAGATGCCAATGGTTAGGCATGATGCAATAGGCAAGTATACGCATGATATAGCGTTCCCGCCCTTCTTCGAGTATCTGTTCAAATTGCTTGTATTCTTTGTCTGCACCGAAAATACGCGCACGGGCGTTTGCGCGGTTGATTACATGGTATACCACTCCACCTATGTCTGCTCGCAGTAGTCGGGCCACGTATGCAGACTAGCATATGATTGTTTGTTTGTTAATGGGGACTGACCCCATTTTCCCATTCCCATTTTCCCATTTCCCATTTTCCCATTTTCATTCTCGCTGTAACATCTCTGTAGTTGACCAAAACTCGCAATTAGTATATGAATTAATAGGAGGCACAAATGGTCTCGGGACGATGATTGACTGTCTACAGATCCCTCGTCGTTCATCCTCGTCAGAATCATTGGAGCATGCAAAATGAATACATGGATCACGATCTCCCTCATGGTCTATCTCGCTGTTGCTGTTTTGGCGATTGCTGTTGGAAGTAATTGGCTCGAATATACGACTACAACAGCTACTATCCTTATTTGCGGATTGAGCACGTTCGCCTTCTGTTTTTGGGAAGGCCTCGGGGTCATTATGAATACAAACGCCCGCGGATAATATTCTCGATCCTCTTTGTATATACCCTCGCAACCAGTTTGCGAGGGTATCCATTTATCTCACTTCTAGAGTCTTTTTGAAATATGCGATCGTTTTTACGAGCCCATCGTCAAGCCCAATCGTTGGTTTCCAACCAAGCTTCTCTTTCGCAAGAGAAATATCAGGCTGGCGTTTCTTTGGATCATCTTCCGGAAGAGGCCTAAACACAATTTTGCTTTTTGAACCCGTGAGTGATAGTACTCTGTGCGCTAATTCATTCATGGTAAACTCTCCCGGATTGCCCAAATTCACCGGGCCGACAAAGTCCTCTTTCTGCATCATGCTCGTCAGTCCATTAATTAAATCATCTATGTACTGAAAACTTCTTGTCTGCGTGCCATCGCCGTAGACCACAATATCCTCGCCCGTAAGTGCCGAAACAATGAAGTTAGATACAACCCTCCCATCGTTAGGCGCCATACGCGGACCGTATGTATTGAAAATGCGGACAATTTTAACATCAACCCCGTACTGTCTGTGGTAATCCATACACAATGTTTCTGCACATCGCTTACCTTCATCATAACAAGCACGAGGACCGAGCGTGTTCACATGGCCGCGATAGTTTTCGGTTTGCGGATGTTCGAGAGGATCGCCATAGATTTCCGATGTCGAGGCTTGTAAAATGCGTGCGCCTTTGGTGCGCGCAAACTCGAGCATGTTGATCATGCCAAGCACATTCGTACGCACTGTTTTCACAGGATCACGCTGATACGCGACGGGAGAAGCGGGGCATGCAAGGTGGTAAATGTAGTCAACATCTCCGTCAAGTGATACGGGATACTCAACATCCGCTTCGATGCTTTCAAAGTCGGGATTCGAAAGCACGTGCGCAATGTGTTCCTGTTTTCCCGTATAAAAATTATCAATACAGACAACTCGAAAACCGTCTGTGAGCAATCGTTCACACAAATGCGACCCGACAAATCCGGCCCCTCCCGTCACCACAGCAACTTTTTTCCCACTTTTTTGCATATACTTTTCATCGCAGCATTAATCAATCAGTGTAATAGTATCATCTCCCTTTCTCCTCAAATACACAGCGGCTCCTGCGCCGAGAGAAATAAGTGCAACAAGAGCGGCAAGCCATGTATAGGGAAATGCATTGCCACCTACGCGTCCGAGAGCTGCCTGTTCTGTCGTAGAAACAATCCTTGCTGTCTCTGTCGCTAAAGCAATTTCAAGCGGAACAGTATCTTTTGTTTTTTTGGGTAGCGCTTTTTTCTTTGCAGTGCTCTTCATTGCGGCGGCCTCTTTCTTTACAACTGGCGTTTGAACAACTAAGTTTGCGTCCTCTGTCCGCACCTGCACCGAAATGGCCGTAACAGTTTGCTCCTCGGTACCCACTACAGAGAGGGCGCCATTTGGGTAGAGAAGTGAAAAAGAGGTTACATCTGTAGAGAGACCGGTAGTTTTTACAGGGAAAACAGCCTTTCCTTGCGAAACGACAAACGAATGTTGCGGCAAGGTAAAAGAGGTCTCGCCGGAAACTATGCGCCAACCTGAAAGATCGATAGTCTCTCTTAAATCATTGTACACAACATACGCCGATTCTTCATTTTTCAAAATGCGCGAAAGGCGCACGAGAGCTTGAATTGCTTCGACCGTCACGTGCGCGGTCGCAGAAAATTCTCCCGAGGCAACGGAGAGAACAACTGCATACTTTCCTTCAAATGAATAGGTGTGCAGAACATGCTCACCTTCAGCCACGCTGCCATCACCAAAATTCCATATATATCGGACATTTTCGAGCGGCTTGTTTTCAAAACCGTATGCGGACCCGCGAAAATCCGCTCTCCCGCCCACCATGGTTGTCGCAGACGTATCAATGACCACACGAATACTTTTGGGCACAAGCGGAGAAGCCGACGGCGCCGTGTTCCCACCGCTTGAACTCGGCGAGGGTGTAGGTGCCGGAGAAGAAAATGACGGAGGTGGAGCGCTCACGGGAGCGGCAGAAGCAATGTTAGCAGCGCCAGGAGTAGGCATTCCCGCAACCCAACTTCCACCCACTTTCTGTAGTGTTCTCCCGTCTCCAGCGCCCCCTTGGTCGGCAGTGTACGAAACAGCATCTATATCTTTCAGTTCTGTGTCGCGCATCACAAGCGTTTCACCTGTATTTTTCAATAAAAATGAGCTGTCGAAAATCACTCCTCCATACTGCGGCCAGTCGGCCTTGAAATTCTCCAATTTTTGAACAATGATCGCATGATCGCCAGGGGAGAGTATTTGATTTCCCTGCACCGCTGCGAGTTTATGATTTCTTCCCTCTTCGAAAAACCACCAGAGGGAAACATCAATGTCCAGAGAAGAAGTATTCTGAATCTCAATCCATTCTCTATTCTCATCCGATCCTTCAAGATCATACATAATTTCAGAAATAGCGATTTGTGCATGAGCAAATATGGGCACGCAAAATAGCACACAGAGCAAAGCGATCTTGAGTAAATTATTCATGCGTTGGATTCTATCATAAAAAGAGAGTAGCTCCGCAAATGCGAAGCTACTCGATACAAGGACCGCCAATCTCGGCCGTCCAGGAGATAAAGGATCACCCCCTTTCTATAATTTTATGAATACAGAAAGAGACACCTTTTTTCTCCTCTCTTTTGAACAAAAAGTTTTTTATGCCGCTATTTTTTCGGGGTCAACGCCTCGTATAAACGCATCATTTCTGCATGTGCCTTCGCCGCGCGTGCGCGTTCGGCTTCGGTTCGCTCTCGCATTGTTTTCTCCTCTTCCTCTTTTAGTTTACCCACACATTTGCACGAAACAAGACTGCTATCGTATGTATACAATGTTTTTAATAACTTGTCAACTCATGTTTAAGCGACAAAATACGAATGACACTTTCATCAATACGCTCCTCAGATATACTCTTTTTTGCCACTGCATCTTCAATCGCAGTAATCATTTTTTCATAGACCGCCTGGCTGCGAACAACAAGTAATATATCCGTGCCCGCAGAGACGGCACGGAGAGCTATCTCAGGAAAAGTATAGTTTTTTGTCAGCGCACCCATACCAAGATCGTCGCTTATGATAATTCCTTTGTATGAAAGACCATTTCTCAAAATATCCTCCTGTATGATTTTCGACAAGCTTGCAGGAAACTCCGGATCAATCGAAGGCACTTTAAGATGCGCCATCATGATCATGGGAACTTCGGCCTGTATTGCTTCTCGAAACGGATGCAGATGTTCACTCCATGCTTTCGAATCACGCTCCGTCACCGGAAGATCGATGTGCGAATTAACACCTGTAGCGCCATGACCGGGAAAGTGTTTCCCGGCGCTTGCAATCCCTCCTTCGCGATACCCTTGCACCATACGTGCGCCAAGAGTAGCAACAGTGTCCGCATCTCCTTCAAATGTCCGTTCGTATATAAAATCATCCGAAGAAAGCGACACATCGAGAACCGGAGAGAAATTGACATTCACGCCGAGACTGCGCAAATCTTTCGCACGTTGCAACGCCACAGTATATGCGAGTGCGCTGCTCCTTATATCCTTCTGCGAATGCATTTCAAAATCAGTAAATTTGAACCTCGAAACCGCGCCTCCTTCTTGGTCAACACTTATAAAAAGAGGAGCTGCGGCATGTTTTGAAACTTGATCATTGAGCGCGAAAATGAGCTTCTCTGTCTGTTCACGCGAAGTGATATTCCCGCCAAGCAAAATGACACCGCCGATTTCAAGTGTGCGCATCCAAGAGGCAGTTTCCTCGTCAAGCTCTGTTCCGGTAAAACTCACCAAAAACATCTGACCGATCTTTTCCCGCAAGGTCATCGATGCAACTTGGTATTTCACCGTAAATGGCGCCGGGGGAGGCAAAGAAAAAACCGCAAGAGAAGATAGACGCCTCCCCTCTCCCCGCAGTTGCCCCGCAATAACAATGACACTAACAACAAACAATATTGCGACAACAGCTTGCACTCGATATGACATACATTAATGAGACACTAGGAATTTGATTTTGGTTTCTCTCCTCGAAGAATACTGTCAAGAACATCCTTCGGTATTTCGTTCGGACCTTCTCGAGATGTTGTGTTCTCTGTAGCGTGAGGAGACGGACGCGGTTGCTCTTCTTTTACTGCAGGCACAACGTACTCCCTTTTCACCTCTTCGCGAACAGTGGTATCAGAGGAAACAATGTTCTCTCGCGCTTCCGTATTCTTTTTTTCCTCTCGTTCCTGTGGAGAAGGCGCAGGCGAAGTAGGTGGAGTAGGCAGGGTTTTCTTTTCTTGCATATCTTTCGACGCATCTTTGAGAACCGCCGAAAGGGCGGCTTTAAGACCCATTATATTTTTCTCCGATGGTCCCTTGTCTTTTTGCGGCGCGGGGGGAACAAACGCCTTTCGTTCTCGAGGCGCCTCGCGCAAGGGTAGCGCCTCATTACCTACTTTCGAGACTCCCTTCGGAGAATTCGTGAGAGCGTGCGCAAACGGGCGATGCGCTTTTTCCGATAGAGGCGGGGCAGATTCCATCCGAGGCTTTTTGTCTTCAAATCGAGGAGTTGTGTTCTGTTGAGGACGTGGGTACTCCTCGCGCGGCGGACGCGGATATTCTTCGCGCGGCGGACGCACGGGCGCTCGTTCATCACGAGGGGGGCGAGCGTTCTCTGTTTGCTGTTCGCGTGTTCTGCGCTCTTGTCGCTCTTGCCATTCCTGCTGTCTCTTTTCAGTTTTTTCGCCCATCTCTATTTGACGCTGCGACGTATATTCTTCTTTAACAGCCGCTTCTATGTCAGCTCGCGAATGTGTGTATGTTTTTCTCGAATACTCAATAACCGCATCGCGAGAAGAAACTTCAGGTTGCGCAATCGGTGGCAGTGTTTCTGCTGAAAATGGTTGTGAACCAACACCATCAATCATCAGTTTAAGATAAATTTGGGCAAAACCGAGATTCACAAGATCTTGCGCGGTAAATTGCGGCATGTACTCTTTCTCAAGCACTTCGGCATCATACGCCCCCACTCTAAATGTAATCATCGTGCCAACGTTTCCAAATACCGCATCGCGCACTTCTTCGCTCATCTGCTCGATATACTGATGCGCCATGGTCAAATTCAATTTGTATTTTCGCGCCTCGGAAAGAATGTCAGCAAATGACTCGTTCGCAAACGATTGAAATTCATCTACGTAAAAATAGAAATTGGGCAGACGATCCAAAGCGCCCGGTGACACATCTGCGCGCGACATTGCCGCAAGATAGAGTTTCGTGATAAGCATGCTGCCGAGAAGATTTGCGTTCACTTCACCCACCCGTCCCTTTGAAAGATTCACAATGAGAATCTTTCGGTTATCAACCATCTCTCGGAGATCGAACGTCGACTTTGCCTGTCCAACGATATTTCGTATTAAAGGATTACCCGTAAACTGGCCTATTTTATTTTGTATTGCAGGAGTCGCCTCTTGCGTATATCGATCGGTATACGTCGCAAATTCGTCAACCCAGAATGATTTAACCAGAGGATCTTTGACGTATTCGATAACTTTTTTACGATAATTTTTATCCGTATACATTCTGTTCACACCAAGCATCGTCGCATCCGGATATTCAAGAAGCGCAAGAAGCGTATTTGTGAGAATATATTCCATGCGGGCAGACCATGCATCAATCCATATTTTCTTAAACGCACTCATGAGACCGCTCACAACAAGATGCCGTTTGTCGTACCCGACATCTTCCATCACGTTGAATGAAATCGGGTACTCAAGATCGAATGGAGCAAAGTAGAGCACATCTTTAATCCGCTCCTCCGGAATATATTCAAGAAGGAGTTCGGCGGTTTTACCATGCGGATCAATAAAGCAAAATCCCTCGCCATTCTTGATATCCTGCACTGCCATATTCTCAAGCAGCGTCGATTTTCCCATGCCAGTTTTCCCAATCACATACATGTGCCGAGTGCGATCTTTCGCTTTAATGCCAAAAGGCACCATTTTGTTTCTGGCATCAGTTTTGGCGAAATAAGTTACCCGTTCGGGGTCGGTTCTGTAATTCATGAATTGATTGAGCTTGGTGAATATTGATGAGATGCGAGGCGTCGAGGAGCGAGAATCCGAGGCGTACTACTAGCTACGGTGAGGATTTGAGCGACGAAGACAACGAAGCAGGTCGCAATATTCACCAAGCTCATTGATTCGTGAATTCAGTATACGGCATTTATGTGCTCATAACACGTGTGCATAAACGTGAATGGCACGCGCAGCCAAAGCCACACGTACCGTTCGATGATGCATGTAGTATACAGATTTTTTCCTTTTGTAAACTTTACTCGGGGTAACCTCTCACAGCTATGAATAAATCCCTCCCAACCTCCCTTTCAAAAAGGGAGGAGCTCACATCCCTCCCAACCTCCCTTTGAAATCTGCCTCATTCCCTCTTTGATAAAGAGGGAAGTTCTTGGGAGGAGAGGCGTTCGACTTCCCCCTTTACTAAAGGGGGAATGAGGGGGATTTTCCGAAGGTGTGAGAGGTTGTTACTCGGAGTACAGAGCTGCCGCGGTATAGGTATTCGCAGCGTCCCAGAGCATCCATGAATCAAGACCAGCATCATACGTCGCCTGCATTTGAGCGCGCACCATATCGGCCGTATAGTCCGCGCCAAGATCAAAATCCTGGAGCCACGGTCGAATCTGCGAAAAGTGCGCCTTTGCTTCGCGTGAATCGGGTGTCGTGCTCGCGCTCCAAGCTAGGGCTTTCACCTTTGCATGCGCGCGGTCCAATGAAAACTTCACCACATCATAGGGCACCTTTGCCGGAGCGAGGTAACCGTTAAAGCCCGGAGGATAGTGCGATGGATACACCATGGGCCCGATGTAATCAAAGTATGGCAAGGCATACTCAAGCTTTTGTCCGATGTTGAGATCATCTGCGTTTGTCGTCACCATGCCAAACAAGTCAGCAGAAAGAATCGCACCGGTATCGCCAAGTTCTTGCCGCAGATACGCATAGAACTCTTTCATCACAAGCGCCTTCGTTTTCCCCTCGCTAAACGGATACGCAATATCATACATGTCACCGTCCGAAGGAAAACGGATATAGTCAAAGTTTAGTTCATCAAACCCATACGCATATGCTTGTTTGCCGATCGCAACGTGATAGTCCCATACTTCTTTCGCACCAGCATCAAGCCAACTGATGCCCTTGCGATCTTTCCAAACACCACCGTCACTTGAACGCTTTACCGCCAAGTCAGGTCGAATCTTCACAAAGTGCGGATCTTGAAATACTGAAATCCTTCCGATAACATAAATGTTTTTGCTGTGCAGACGCTCTATAAATTCTTTGATGTCCGGAATACGCTCTTCAACAGAATCAAACTCCTGCAAATATGGATCCTCAACCGCAAAGGCGATCTTTCCTGTATAATCTTTGATGTCAATCACGAGCGCATTTGCCTCTGTCGTATCAAGCAGGTTCACAAGACGATTGCGAAAGTCGTTCGTGCCAGCAACCCAGCTTGTCATATAAATTGCTTTGACCGCTTTCGGAGTCGCAACGTGTGTTGCCTTCCATACCGGCGGCGCGGGAGCGGAGACAACAGCCACCGCAGCAGCTTCCGAGCTTGTTGTTTCCGCAGCAGGCATGTTCGTATCGTATAAAACTTTAGAAAACATCGGCAGAACAAAATATGCAAAAATAAAAAAACTGGCAAGTAATGTCCCTGCGATCGGTGCATGTTTTAATTTCATATCACTCTGCTTCTGTTTGAACTGACGGAGGACCAGGAACAATATCGATATTTTGAATTTCTGCTTTTTGAACTCTGGGACGCGCCGGGCGAGAGCGGCTGGAACGCGGCGGGTTGCTTTCAACATACACAGGCTGTTTTTCAACAACCATTTCCTTCGTGCCTTTCTTATACGCACGTCGTGCGAGTGTCGAAACGGCAACAATGGCAAGTCCTCCGAACGTAAACATGATCGTGTCCCACAACAAAGGGAAGCCCAAATACGGGAGAGCTGCGATGAATAGCCCAATCAGCACAAGAAATTTATACTTCGACATGGACATGCGCGGATTATACCATGAATAATTTATGCTCCGGAAACAATAACAACAAATTCACCCTTGATACGCTCTGAATTACTCAAAAAATAGGTTGCAACGTCTTCCACAGAACCGGATATTATTTCTTCAAATTTCTTGGTTAGCTCGCGGCCAATAGAAATTTTGCGGTCGGGAGTGTCTTTGAGATACTGCGCAAGAGAAACAAGAGTTTTTTCAATACGATGCGGCGACTCATAGAATACAACAGTTCTCTTGGAAACCGCAATTTCTTTAAACAATGTTTCTCTTCCCTTTTTGTGCGGCAGGAAACCAAAGAAAAGAAAGCTCGAACTCGGGATCCCGCTTACGGAGAGAGCGGCAAGAGCTGCATTTGCGCCAGGGATTGGAACCACGCGCACTTCTCCTTGTGGAGGATTTCCAAAGCGTTCGTATATCTGCTCAACAAGAAGTGAACCAGGATCTGAAATCGTCGGAGTTCCGGCGTCAGATACGAGTGCGAGATTTTTTCCTTCCCCGAGCATTTTGAGAATCTTTTCCGCTTTGCCTCGCGTACTTTGTGCATGATATGACTCAACAGGCGTTCTGATATCGTACGC
>VMGT01000025.1 GCA_007376725.1 Parcubacteria group bacterium Greene1014_15
CTTTCAGGAACGTATGATGCCGTAACTCGTGATGCTGTAAATGTTTTTCAGGATCGCTACACAAATACTATCCTCTCGACATGGGGTCTTAAAAAACATACTGGCTATGTCTATATCACAACAAAGCGTCACATTAATACGATTTACTGCGGATACAAGCAAGATTTTCCTCTGACATCCGCGCAAAAGGCAGAGATAGAAGCATACAAAGCACAGATAGAAAAGATGCGGGCGCAAGGTATTGATGTCTCACGCGCAGGTCTCGACAATGTGTCGGAAACAGCACGTTTTATAAAGGACAAACCTGAACAGGGAACGCCAAGCGAAGGAGAAGCGACGAGCGCAGTTATCGAGGCGTTTGACGAGATGCTTGCAAGGGATGGCGGAGCCGCATCTGGCACACTATCAGTAAACGAAGCGAATGCAGGAAAGATAGCAAAAATTGCCGCTGCAGTCAGCGCAAAAATTCATCCATCGAAATTGATTCAGCTTTTCCTCATCATCGTACTCTTTATTGTCGGTTTCTTGCTCTATCGAAGCGGCAGCAAGCAAAATGATGACGAAGATGATGACTCTGATATTCCTTCTTTTGGAAAACCTTATGTTTCCTCAACTCCAGCCGCATCGACTCCTGTGAAAAACGATTTTGAAAAGAAGGAACCACAGAAAAGCGTTCCGTTGCAACGTGAAGAACAAAAACAGCAGAGTTTTCCTCAAAAACCTGCTGCAACAGCCTCTCGACCAGCACCTGTCCCAGAGAAATCTCGCATTACACTCGATCAGCTCAAGGACAATCTCGTTCTTAAGCGCGAAGAGAACGTTGCGAAGAAAAATCCCGCAGTCGAGGAGAATGTCATTCAACTTTAATTATTAAATAGGACTTACGCACTTGGATGCAGTTTGAGGCGCGAGTGAGGCTTGTGACCAAGCTGTATTACCTATACAGCGCGGGAACAAACGAGCGAAGCAACGAAGAAATGCGCCAAGTGCGTAAGTCCTATTAAAGACAACATAAAGGACGTATTCTCTCATAGAGCGTGTCATTGGCTTTCTTTGTGTTCTGTAAGAGTCCTCTGATGGGGGCTGCATCTCAATTCCCGTTGACCAAGGAAGCACTGCTCCCTTGGTCAAATTAGAATTGAACTTCCCCAATGCAGCTCCCATCAGAGGACTTTTTTATTAGGACGTACGCACTTGGTGTCATTCCCGTGAAAACGGGAATCCAGAGTATGCAGATACAGCCTGGATTCCCGCCTCCGCGGGAATGACAGAAGAGAAAAAGATCGAATTATGTTTAAGTGCGTACGTCCTATTTATGTGTGAAAACTCCCGCATAGAGTGTGTGCGGGAGTTTCGTAATTCACAGTGTGTAGATTCACACTATTGGTTATGATGATTTTTTGCGTTTCGTTGATTGAAGCACGGGCATGTGTGTGGTGCGCACGATCTTTATATCATTCGGTGCGAGAACGTTTTCATCCGATAGTCCACAGAGAAAGAACGCAATCCGCTCATCACCCAGATTTTTTGATCCGTTTTCATGGAGGAGTCGTTGTGCTGATATGTACCACCTGCTTGCGCAGGCATCCGTGCCCTTGACGATTGGGTTGTCTACCCAGTGGGCATCAATGACGAGAAACTCCGCTTGTGCGCGGCTCGCATCAAATGCATCGATATTGTGTGCTCCGCGAGCAATGCTTTTCTCAATAAATGTGTCTCCTTGCTGAAGAGAGACGAAAAGCTTTGTGCAATCTACGGTGTTGACGATTTTGATAAATTTTCCGCTCTCGTCTTTCTTTCCAAATACGAATTTTTGCGACGTGATCACATCGCCGACACTCGGTAAACCATCTTCTGTTGGCATCTGTTTCCTTTCTCTCCGCTAGTTGGCGGACGACATTCCCGATGCTTCTCTCGCAAGATTCTGGTTGAAATTATTCATTTTGTCAAGAACAGGGAGGAAACGTGGTTTGCCCCTCCTTTTGCAAAGGAGGGTGGGGAGGATTTTTCAATGTTGTCCAAACGGCGCATTGAGTAGTAATGTTAATGTATATGAGTGAAAATATCATACCTTTTCCTTCTTCGGAGAATTTCGGAAAGAAGAAAAAAAATGAGACAAATGAGGAGGAATATGCAACAGGCGATCCTATTCTCCGCAAAGCGGGCGGTATCTGGAAAGGTTTGAAAAAGCACGAAGAGGCAACCGAAGTGCAGGGAGACGAGCTTGGGAAAAAACTTGCAGAACAGGGAGCGCAGGATGAGCAAGAAGCAGACGAAAAAGAAAAAGGATCGCAGCGCGAAGCGGCATAGACACAGAAAAGTGGGGACAGTACCCGTTTTTTTGTGCAACAGAGCAGGCCTCCAGAAACTGGAGACCTGCTGTTCTACTTTCTATGAAAATACTTGGCCGACATGATGTGTAAAGAAAAATATCGCTTTTCCCAGTACTTCGCCACGAAATTCTCGCATTGTATATACCCTGCCATATTCATCAACAACCTCTGTATCTTCTGAATATGCATCAATAACATCAGGCGCTTGCGCAAAACCGAACGAACAGCTGTATCGAACGGAAAATGTTTCTTCACGCGCAGTCTGTTCTTCTGTTGGTGAGACAAGCTCTGGGATATAAAAGTTGCCGCTCGGTTTTGAACCACAAAGGGGGCAGGCTTCAAAAGTACGTCCTGCACTTATATGGGGGCTTGTAACATTCCAACCGCCAGATAAACCAGTTACCAGACTTATTTCACAATCATAACAGTAATGCCCCGCGGCGCTCCGTTTTCCCAAATGTTCTTCCCGTTCATATTCCTGCTCTTTATCTCGAAGATAAAAATTTGTCCCCAAAGATTTTTCCTCCCTAAAGTACGCATTCGAGATACCTGTATAAGCTTTACCATAGTACAGCAAATTTTGCGAGCACGATTGGATTTGGTAGGACTTACGCACGTCAGCGTCTTTGCGAGGGCGAAGCCCGAAGCAATCCAGAGTAGAGCGACAAAATCCTAGATTGCTTCGGGCTTCGCCCTCGCAAAGACGAAAAGAATGATGTGCGCAATTATTTACTTTCATGAAAAAGTATGTCCTAACTGTCAGAAGAAGTTGACAAGGAGATATACATACTGAACAATGGTTTCTAATCACGGAATTCGTATGAGTTCCTTGTGAACATTTTTACTGAAATAAAATAATTTTGCATCTCGTTTTGGGGAAACCGGGATGCGGATAGAAGTATGGATACCAGTTTCCCCAGCGGTGTCGTCACATCGTCATACGTGCGAGGAACATTAGGACGCGAAAGCGCCCGAGGGGATGTTGTCGTAGAAAGTACAGAAAACTGCCGTTTGTCTCAAAGGTATATTTGAGATAAACGGCAGTTTTTTCGTGTATCGAAAAACTGCAAAAAGCACCCGCAGAACATGCGTTGGTGCGGGGGTTTGTGCAGAGCATAATCGTGAGTCTATTTTTGTTGCTCTGGTTTGGTGTCAGAGGATGCCGGGCAGAAAGCAGATTGAGGCTTGGACTTTGCGAAGCCCAAATACTATAGGACTTATGCAGTTGGATGCAGTTCGAGGCGCGAGCGAGGCTTGCGACCAAGCTGTATTACCTATACAGCGCGGGAGCAAACGAGCGAAGCAACGAAAAAATGCGCCAAGTGCGTAAGTCCTAACTAAGTTCAACAAAGGTCGGTCCTTGGTCTCCGTGTGGATAAACACGAGACAATGTAACTTGCTTTGCATACATGCGAAGTGGGTTTTTATTAAACCTTTTTAATTAAGCAATATTGTACGGATGTACGCAGTTGGATGCAGTTTGAGGCGCGAGCGAGGCTTGCAACAAAGCTGTATTTACTTATACAGCGCGGGAGCAAACGAGCGAAGCAACGAAAAAATGCGCCAAATGCGTACATCCGAGTAAAAAACATGACAGTAAAGAAAGTAACAGCAGCGGCACTTGCAGTAGTGCTCGCGGCAGCAGCTCTTCCGGTATTTGCCGATGGCGATGTATTGGTTGAGAACAACAATTCAGCACTCGTTACGAACGTCGTGACGTCAAGCGCAAATACAGGTTGGAACTGGGCAGGAGGCAGCTACGGCGGCCGTGGAGGTCGCGGCGGTGACATCGCAAATGATGGAGGAGTACAGAATGTGGATGATAGCAGCACGGGTGATGGAGGCAATGGAGGCAATGCAGGTGTGGGCGGAGAAGTTGACACAGGCGATGCTCTTGCAAATGCAACTCTTACCAACACGGTAAATGATAACGATACGGAGGTTGATCTCTGCGGATGTGATCCGGAGCACCCAACAGGGGAGCACGAAGGACATCATGTAACAGTTCGCAATACTAATACTGCAAGTGTAGATAACTTAGTTGCGGCTGATGCTGACACAGGTGACAACGAAGCTGAAGGAAGCCATGGCGGCGAAGGCGATCGAGGAGGCGATATCTACAATGGCAGTTCATCAGAAGGAGTACAGAATGTAGATGGCAGCAGCACGGGCAATGGAGGCAAGGGCGGCACGGGCGACGCTGGCGGATTGGTAACAACCGGCCATTCAACATCAAACGCCTCGGCTACATCTGTAACGAATCGCAACGTTACTCGAATCAAGCACTAATCTCGATTTCGAGACTGACTGTGTGATTCTACAAGGGAGGGGAGTTTCTTGCTCCCACCCTTGGATGAAGAGGTGATCCACCTCTTCATCCAAGGGTGCATCCCGTTATTTAAACTTAATTTTGCGCATAAAATGATTAAAAAAATTCTTGGGGCGGCGCTTGTTGCGGGCTTGGTGGCAGCTTCGGTTTCAATTGCAACAACTGTTTCTGCATCATGCACGCCGTACACGACAACGGTTGTGAGCGATGGAACGACGGTGACGGTTGGAGGCGTAAGCACGGACGTTCTTGTGCCTGTCGGTGCATGGACAGCATCTATTCCGGGCGCATCGTGGATCTGGGCCAACCCAGCTGATGCAGGGACGGAAATGTTTGACAAAACCTTTACGTTTCCCGGTGCTGTAACGAGCGCGACACTTGATATCGCAGTAGACAATACCTACAGCGTTACGCTCAATGGAAATGCGGTTGGTTCTGATCTTACTGAATTCAACTTTACGCTCGCAGGTCAGGACAGCTACAGCGTGAGCGCTGCATCATTTATCGGTGGCACAAATACTCTCAAAGTTACGGCAAATAACCTTACTTTAATAGGAGGAGACGGCGATGCGGTAGAAGCGCCTTACTCAACTAACCCTGCGGGCGTACTCTTTAAGCTTGTTGTTGAGAGCGAGGTATGTGTGAGCAACGATACGGTGATAAACAACAATGACGCAACGGTGACGAATGTTGTGCTCTCGAGCGCGAATACCGGTGGAAACTGGGCAGGAGGCAGTTACGGCGGCCGTGGAGGTCGTGGCGGCGACATCGCAAATGATGGAGGAGTACAGGATGTTAATGATGTTGACACGGGCAATGGAGGCAACGGAGGAGATGCAGGCTTGGGCGGAGAAGTTAATTCTGGAAATGCAACCGCAAACGCAACTCTTACCAACACGGTAAATGATAACGACACGAACATTGATCGTTGCTCATGCACGGGCGGTGGACACGGAGGCGATGTGACCGTACGCAATGGAAATGTTGCACGTGTCGGCAATGTCCTCGGCGCTCTCGCTGACACAGGCGACAACGAAGCCGACGGAAGCTACGGCGGTGAAGGCGGTCAAGGAGGCGATGTGTACAATGGCGGCGGCAATCAGAATGTCAGTGGGAACGAGGAAGAGCCTTCAACCACGGGCAACGGCGGCAACGGAGGAAAGAGCTCTGACGGCGGATTGGTCACAACAGGCAATTCTGCATCAAATGCGTCCTCGACGAACGTCGTGAATAGGAATGTAACGCGCATTAAGCGCTAATTCATCTCGAGGCACAACTTTTGAAGTTGTGCCTTTGGGAGAAAATTGAACATATCTGCCATTCAATTTTCTCCCAAAGGGGATGTCCTCTTTCAAGAACAAAGGTCGAACTCTTATCAAATTTAATACAGGTAATTAATTTAAGTAATTTATGAAACACGTTTTGTATCGTATTTCAAGCGCAGCTGTGGGAGCCTCTCTTGTGATGGGTGTCTTCTCGCCAAGTCTCGCGCTTGCGGATGTTGTGCCGGTATCGAACCCGAAGCTCTCTGACGCATGCGGACTCGATATCATGCTTGTGATGGATCGCTCGGGAAGTATTAGCTCGTTGGAAATGACGCAAATGAATACTGCGGCAAAAGCTTTTGTTGATGCATTTCTTCCGTCAACGCCGACTCTCATGGGCGTTGTGAATTTTGGATCATTTGCGGCGCTCGATCAGACTTTGACGAGCACGGTGATAGACATCAAGACAAAAATTGATTCGCCCTCATTTGTCGGATTTTTGACGAACTGGGAAGATGCGATTCTTGCGGCTACGGCAGAGCTTGAAGGAGCAAATGACCGAACAGATGCGACGCATCCTGATCTCTTGATCATGTTCTCTGACGGTGATCCAACAACATCGAGTGGTTCTCTTTCAGACGACTTAGACAATGCGGTTGTTGCGGCAAACGGAGCAAAGATGTCAAGTTCGACGATGCCAATCCGCATCTTGGGAGTAGGTATTGGTTCAAGTGTGACCGTCTCAAGTTTTGAGAAGATCACGAATGGTGTTGGCACAAGCAGTATTGTTCCTCCTGCTTCGGTAACGAAAGATACTGATATTATCTTGAGCGACTTTGGAACTCTTGCAACAACACTCGGCAATTTGGCGAACGCTCTTTGTGAGCCCGGTGATCACGATGTTCCCTGTTGCGGAGATGATACGGTCGAGAACGAAAATGAGGCCGTTGTCGTGAACGTTGTCGGCTCGAGCGCAAATACGGGAGGTAATAGCGCGGGTGGAAGCACCGGTGGCGATGGCGGTCGCGGCGGTCGCATCTCAAATGATGGCGGTATACAGACTGTAAACGATAGCAGCACGGGCAATGGCGGTAACGGTGGCAATGCAGGTGTCGGCGGTGAAGTGAACTCGGGAAATGCAACTGCAAATGCGAGTCTCGACAACACCGTAAATGACAACGATACATCCATCAACCGATGCGCATGTCCGGGAACTGAATGCAGAGGCGGATCAACGGTTGTTCGTAACGTCAATGGCGCTGAAGTGGGCAACCTCGTTTCCTCTGGCGCTGATACCGGTGTGAATGATGCTGATGGAAGCGCTGGTGGCGCTGGTGGCAAAGGGGGAGACATTAAAAACTACGGCGAGGGTGGTGGCACACAGAATGTGAGTGGCGGTTCAACCGGAAACGGCGGCAGGGGCGGCAACAGTGGAAATGGCGACATACCTCCGGGTGGTTTCGTAACGACGGGCAATTCGACGTCGAATAATTCGACAACGAATGTGACGAATCGCAATGTAACACGCATCGGGCGCTAGGTAAGCTTTGTGAAAATCACGATCTGCTTCGTTGTCATCGGCGCCTAATTGCTCATCGTATAAGGAATACGCCTCGCAATTATGCACCTCGACGCCTCGCATCTCATCGATTTTGACAAAGCTTGAGAAAAGTTCGAAAGCGGAATCATCAGAGGATTTTTCCGCTCTTCGAATAAGCTCTGAAAAAAGATTTATTTGAGGGCTTATCGAGGAAAATGAAAAAAATGTTTTTCTACAGTTTCATGGCATTAGCATTGCTTCTTGCTCCTCTTTTTTCTGTACAGGCTGTGACGGTGAAAAATTTTGTTTCATCGAGCGCAAACAGCGGTGGAAATGTTGCCGAAAGCGGGCAGGTGATTGAAGGTGTGGCAAAAACGGACGTGTCTGTGCAAACGACGATAGATGGCAACATTGTTGAAGATATTCGCGAAACAGACGAAGGAGATGGAAGCGCATCCGTTGAAGTGCGCACGAATGTGGGAAACAGCGCTGCGGCATCGCAGGTGGAGGTCAAAATTGGCGGCGTCACGCGTGGCATCAAACAACCTGCTCTCGTGGTGAATGGGACGAGCACTGCCGCGGCGGGAGCGACAACGACTACTCCTTTTCTCGCGCAAAAATCAGAAAGAACGAATTTTGTGGCAATTATCAGAAGTATCTGGGGAAAAATTAAACATGTCTTCTCATTCACATGGATTTAAATACTGTACGGAATTAAGCAAATTGCAGACGATCACGGCTGTTGTATTTCTCGTTGTTGTGCTCACGTCGCGACTCGCTTTTTTCCCGGTGCATGCCGATGATACTTTGCCTCCTGATACACAAGCAACCACGACGCCTGATGGAACGGACGGAGGCGAACCCTCGCCTCTTACGCCGGGAGACGGAGCTCCGGGAAGCGCTGAAGGAACCAATACGACCATCACAACCGGCAACGCGACGGCAACGCTTGACGTGGCGAATACCGTGAACACGAATATAGGCGCGATTGTACCTTCAAATGAAACTATCGGAACGACTACGCCGCAGGATGAGGGAGACGTTCCGGCGGAAACACTTGGTGATGTGATTGCGCTTGGCGCAGCAAGTTCCACCGATGCACAAACTGTTGAAAACGAAAATGAAAACGATGGGACTGTTGAGACTACGGGCGCCGCCCTTGCCGCAACGGGAGAAAATGCAGCGGAGAGCGCAGGCAACGCGACGATCGTGTCGGGAGACGCGATAGCGACGGCAAATGTATTCAATATGGTGAATACGAACATTTTTAACTCGACCGGATTCATTGCCTTTTTGAGCAATCTTTTCGGCAGTTTTGATTCGCTCGACCTGCGTTCTCTTCCGGTCTACACGGACGACAAGGTCGCTTCGAGCACCTGCACGATTTTTGGATGCGGTTCTAATATAAGCGCGAACATCACGAGTAGCAGCACGGCAAATCTTTTTAATACCATCTTTGTACGGGCATTCTCCGGTGGCAATACCGCAACGACGACGGAAACGGGAGATGGCTTGATCGAAACGGGGGATGCGTACGCCGCGGCAAATGTGGTGAATATCGCGAACACGAATATCGTTGACAGCAATTACATGATGCTTGTGTTTAACAACTTTGGCGATTGGGACGGCAATTTCATTTTTCCCGGAGCAGAATTTTTCTCAAATCAATTTTTTGGCGGGGGTGGCGGTACGGGCGAAACTCTGTCGGCCACAACCGCGTCTACTACCTTTAATAATGCAAATACCGCAAACGTAGCGACAAACGCGACGACGACAGCAGAAAGTGGCGATAATACCGCGCTTACGGGAAGCGGCGAGACCGTTATTGTTTCTGGCGATGCCAATGCAACCTCAAATGTGCTCAACCGCGTAAATCACAATCTCTACGGCGGCAGTTCTCTTGCGGTGATTTTTCGCGTCCATGGCAATTGGAATGGCAACGTCTATTCACTTCCGCCAGGGGTTCTCTGGAGCGAGACGAACGGCGGTATCGCGTTCTGGAGCGATGGTTCCGGCGCTCGCGCGGGGGGACTTGGCGCAGGCACGGGTGCAGATGGAGAAGAATTGACTGCTTCGGATGCGGAAGGCGCGACTGTTTCGTCAACGGTTGCAAATACCAACACGGCTTCGATACAAAACAACGTCGAAGTCTATGCGCTCACGGGAGAGAATAAAGTGGAGAGCGAGAGCGGCAATGCGACTATCACGACGGGAAACGCGTATGCCGGATCAAATGTAGTAAATGTCGCAAATACAAACCTTTTCGGCACGAACTGGATTCTTGCGATTATTGATATTTTTGGCAACTGGAGCGGCAGCATTTCTTTCGGACAGCCCGATCTTTGGCTCGGCGGCTGGATAAAGTCGGGGAACAGTCCTCTTGCGCCGCACGACGATCTCGAATATCACTTTACGGTGGCGAACCGCGGCGATACGGATGCAACGAATGTTCGTCTTACGACACATGTGGATGATCGCATTGTGTATTTGAGCGATGGTGGCACGTGGGGCAACGATGGTATCTCTTGGAATCTGGGAAGGATACCTGCGGGTGGGTCTGTTCACATGACGTATCAGGGCGAAGTTCGCGGACATATTCCATTTGGCACGACGGTATTTGAAAACTCCGCCACTGTTTCTGCGTACGAGCCTGACGCAAATCCGGATGACAATCATGAATTGTTTGGTTCTCTTGCGGCGTACAATCCTCCTCCGCAGACAGGTCCCGGTGGTATCTACTACACGACGATGCCAAATCTTAAAATCGTGAAGACGAATAATGCAACGACGAGTGTCGTTGCTCCCGGCACGGTTGATTACAAGATAACAGTTTCCAATGACAGCACGGGTTCCGCATATCGCAGTGTTCTTATCGATACGCTCAAGGATCAAAACGATGTCGTGATTTCGGAAGAAACATGGAATCTTGATGAAATTTTGCCGAATGAAGAGATTACGGTCACATATTCTGTTGAATTTAATGCAAGCTCGACATCAGGTGTCTATACAAACTATGCGAAAGTGAAAGCGTACGGCGGTCACGCTAACCACGAGTATGCTTCTGTCGCTGATTCTCCGACCGCAACAAGTTCTGTGACTATTCTTGGTGTTCTACCGCAGAGCGGTGGTAATGGCGGCGGAGGTAATGGTGGCAGTGGTGGCGGAAGCAATGGCGGTTCAAACTCTCCAACGGTTGCTGTGCATCAGAGTGAAGGCGGAAGCGGCGGAGGAAATTCCACGGGTGGTATTGGCGGAAGCGGCAATGCCTTTGATGAGAGTACGGGAGGGAACTTGCACGAAACGGGCATTGCGCGGAACGGCGCCACAACTTCTCTTGCACACAATGCGGAGAATGAAGGAAATCTGCCAAAGGTGGTTGAACTCCATCCTCTTGCCGTTGTTCTGCCGCCAAGCGAAACACTTGCGGACTCTCTCTGGGGCAATCAATCTGCCGCTGCGTTCTCGGCTCTTCTCGGATCGCCCTATCTCTACGCCGCACTTGTGCTTATTCTCGGACTCATCATTTGGTTTGAGAAGAGAAGGGAGAAAGTGTAAGTGTCATTGTGAGCAAAGCGAAGCAATCCAGAGCTTACTTCCGTCATTGCTATGCGGAGCCCCCGAAGCAATCCAGGATTTTGTCACGATACTCTGGATTGTTTCGGGCTTCGCTCTCGCAATGACGGAAAAAACATATGCAAAAACAATTCATTACAGCGACATCAATTATTGCCGCTTGTGTGCTTTTTGTTGGCATTTGGTCATTTACTCGTGCTCAAAATGTAGGCGTTCTCACGGCATGTGTTAATCGCACAGGAATTATGCGTCTTCTCGATACAACAAATCCCAACAACAAATGCCGGCGCGATGAAACGAACGTAAGTTGGAATGTGCAAGGGCAAACGGGCTTACAAGGGCCACAAGGGGAGCAGGGAGAGAAAGGGGATAAGGGTGAACAAGGATCTTCGGGGAGACAACTTCATATTTATGACGCAAACGGACAAGATCTCGGCATATGGTCAGGAGGAAACAATAATGCTGAACACATAAGAACTTTTGATACTGATCTAGAACTTTTTTTCTATTTTACTAACGATAATACTGGGGCAAACTATGTTCCCCAAATAATAGGAGTTGGCGGAACACATAAGTTTTTCTTTTTTGAGGAGCTTGATTGTCAAGGTCCAATATTTTCATCTAGTAACTACGACCTTCAAGCCCTACTAACAGCTCACGAATTTCTAACTCAACTATTTCCAAAATATTGGAAATACAACACCCAACAGCAACCAAAAACAAGAACAGCACGCTCTGCGATATTCACCAGATCTTCCCAAGGAGGCGGAGCTGAGGCATTTTGTCATAATTTGATCAGTGTCGAAGTTATCGATGATAGTTTATTGCTACAGGAAGTGCCTATCGATAATCTTCCATTCACAGAACCACTCAAGTGGCCATTGGTTGTTAAGTAATCTTACCTAAAAATTTTTTAATGAAAAAAATAAAAAGTGAAGTTTGGTTTATACATTGGTATAAATATTGTCAGGCGTATTTATCATTGGCCCATATCGGTCTTCTTGAATTGAAAAATGAAACGTATAGAAAGAAATTCGATGAATTTGAACAGAGTAATATCTATACGGATAAAATACTACTAGTACCTACAATTTGGTGTTTAAAGCATGCAATCGAGTTGTTATTCAAGGCATTAATTGCTTGTATTACTAAAGAATTTTCTGCAACCCATGAAAATCCAGAATTGCACGAAGAGATAAAACGTGCCCTTGCTAGCTTAAAAATTAAAGACAATCAACTTTTAAGAGACCTAATTTTCCTAAGTGATAAATATTATAAATTGAATTTCTGGAATTCATTTTCAATATCGAATAGCAGTATAAGCGACGATCTGAATGATGTATTCCGTTATCCAGAAAGTAAGGTGAATTTCAATTTGGGTATCGAAAAATTTCATGAAGTTAAAGAGGAAAATCACGAGGAACTGGAGAATGACATAAAAATATTACATAAGTTGTTGCTTAAGCTTAGTAGCAAAATTGGAGAGAAAAAATCGAAGGCATCATAAAAGAGTTTTATGATGCGAAGTTAGAAAATTTAAATATATATGATTCAACAAAAAAGTATAACGAATACCTTTCTGTTATCTGCAGCTTTTTTTTCTGTTTTGTTTTTTGTGCCGTTTTTTGCAGGGGCGGCATCTGATTTTGCTGTTCCGGACTGGAGTGTGTCGTATCGTTTGGGAGACAGGGATGTGATTTTGGATGATGTCGTTGCGGCGCCGCTCGGAGATATACAGGAATCGGTATATGGCTGGCCGTCGTCAGAGGTTGGTTTGGGTACGGTGTATGGCGACATCTACAAGGGAGAAATTAATAGCGCTGTGTTTGTTTCTGGCCACGAACTTGTTGGTAGCGGAGCTGCGACGGCGACAGATACGATTCTTGAAACAGGAAACTATTTTATTGCCGTGTATGAATTTGGCTCGGCCCCTTGCACCGAAGGAGATGTTTGCGTCGAACCGACGCTTGCTGACGCGCAGTACTGGTTTACACAGTATCGGGCGGAGTATGAAGAGTGCGCTGCATTTTTTGCTGATCCCGAAGAAGCGCGGATTTTCTGTCTTACGCCAATCTCATTTTTTGGGATTCAACATTTCGGCTATATTTCATTTACGGTTACTGACGGCTCTGTTGTGGTGCCCGATGGATTTTCAAATGTCGTATTTTTGCCTGGTCTTGAAGCAAGCAGGCTGTATGTCGCGGATGGAGGCGGGGAGAAGCGCTTGTGGGAGCCGCGTTTACATGGTGATGTCGAGCGACTATTTCTCGATGTTTTCGGCGTGAGCATAGAGTCTGGAATATATACACGTGACATTATTGATGAGTCGAATAGTTTGCCTCTTTCGCCACCGCCGCTCTTTGGTTTTAATATCTACAAAAATTTCATGTCGTTCATGGACGGACTTGTCGCGTCAAGCACGATACGCGAATGGCGCGCGTTTCCGTACGATTGGCGCATGGCGCTCGATGCTGTTGTGTCGCAGGGTGCGCCGATGGCGGATGGGTCATTTTTTGATATTGTCGGTGGAATTGAAGATTTGGCCGCAACTTCTGCGACGGGGAAAGTGACGATTATTGGACACAGCAATGGAGGACTGCTTGGAAAATTGATCATTGACGAGCTTGTATCACGCGGAGAGGGAAGTCTCGTCGACAAGTTTATCATGGTGGGAACTCCGCAAGCGGGAACGCCAAAAGCTCTCGCGGGGTTGCTCCATGGCGACGGGCTTGATATGCCCGAAGGAAGTGGTGTTTTGATGAGTAAAAATATTGCACGGGAATTTTCGACAAATATGTCGTCCGCGTATACTCTTTTGCCATCAGATGGCTATCTTGGAAGAGTTATTGATCCGGTAATTGAATTTGATCCTCTCGCGCATGTGCTCGATGGTTTCCGCAGTTCGTATGGGCTCGCTATTAACACTGCGGCTGAACTGCAGAGTTTTTTACGAGGGGATAACGGGGTTCGGACAAGGCCGGAAAGCAGCGATACAAATACGCCAAATGTTGCAAATACTCTGCTCTACAACCACGCGCGAACGCTTCAGGCACGGCTTGACACATGGACGGCTCCCGCAGGTGTGGAGGTTTTTCAAATTGCCGGCTGGGGATTGGGAACACTTCGCGGTACATACTATACCGAGCGTAACGTGATGCACTGCAACGAGAATCTTTCCGTAACGTGATGCACTGCAACGAGAATCTTTCAGTGTGTCTGCCAACCGCGGTGCTTGATCGCGAGCCTTTGATTACTGCTGATGGAGACAAGACGGTTGTTTCTCCGAGTGCTGTATACATGGGCGGAATTGGAACGTTTTATATTGATTTGAATACATATAACGCTGAGTTTGTTGATAGAAGTCACGCAAGCATTCTTGAAGCAACTCCCACACAAGAAGTTGTTCAAAATATTATTTTGGGAGATGTTTCGGTGTTGCCCCTATTTACAAGTATTGAGAAACCAGTAACAAAAGAAAATTTGCGTATCCGTGTTCACTCTCCAATTTCTCTTGATGTTACAGATGGCAGTGGCAAGAGAACCGGCACAACAGAAGTTCCAGGAAGCGATTTCAAGTATGTCGAAGAAAGCATACCGAACAGCTCGTATATGGAGTTCGGAGAAGGAAAATATATCTTTCTTGATGGTGACGGAGAATACATAATCGATTTGCATGGATTGGCCACTGGTACGTTTACTTTAGGTATTGATACAATCGTTGACGATGTGGTTGTCGGAACAGTTGAATACGAAAACATCCCTGTGACTGAATACACCGTAGGTTCTCTTGTCGTTCATGGTACTGCAAGCACTTCTCCACTCGTACTTGATGTTGACGGAGACGGAACGAGCGATTCGATTCTCTCTGTAGGCGAAGTGGGTCCTCTCGAATATATTGAACTCATCGAAGAAGTCGTTGGACAGATGGATATTGCGAAAAACAAAGAGAAAAAAATAGAAAAAAGGCTCGATGACATTGAAGACGCGATAGAGAAAAAGGAAGAATGTACAAAGAAATGCGATATACCAAAACTTGTCAAGAATATCGCAGATGAAATAGATGACTTTTTGAATACTATTCGGAAACTGAATAAAAAAGGGCATATATCTCACGAAGATGCACAGATACTTGTGCAGATGATTGAGAATTTGAGACTTTTAGTGATACAATGAATGCATGAACTACAAAAAGATTCTTAATCTTTTTCTTTCAGCCTCAATTGTTTTTTGTGCTATAGGATATTTGTGATATTTTTTTGTACCTCAGAATATGACAATCTCTGTATATTTGACATAGGTCAGCCGTTGCTTTTTGGATTTGGTCAGCTCGGCATTATATTCCTCATACTCCGCTTTCTTCCAAAAGAGATTTTTAAGGCATGGCTGTGGTTTGCTTCGTGGTATATTCCTCTTGCTGTAATCTGGATAATAAGTACTCCGGCATACGGAGGCGCTTTTCTTTCACCAAGCAAAGAAGGAGTGGTTCTCGCACTCGGCGGTATTTACATGGCAGTAAGTGTCCTCATCATTATCATCCGCCTTCTGTTTCTCAAACTGAAAAAACGTAAGTAAATGCTATTTATGAGCTTTCCACGGCAAAGTACTTGCTGATATTACTCAAAATCCCTCCCACCCTCCCTT
>VMGT01000026.1 GCA_007376725.1 Parcubacteria group bacterium Greene1014_15
TGTCGAGGTTAGAATGTTGTGCCAGAGTCATAATGGTTGTTGATTATACTTTTATGGCTCTAGTATAGCATTCTTTGCCTATCGTGATTCGGGTTATTGGGAAATTCTGGATGGTTACTTCTCCTTTCATTGACAGCATATTCTTTGTATGTATACTCTCCCACAGAGTGTCAACAACAAGCCCTGGAAGGCTTGAAACAACATGGCCCAGGAAGGCCAAGGAGAAATGCGATGGAAAGCAAGCGTTCTTTGGAATATCTAATGGCCCAAACCATCGAGGCCAGGCAGGATCCATTCCTGGTAGGCTTCATGGTTGCAAATGCTACGAGCCGTGAACAAGCAGATGAACGCGCCACGATCAATGATTATCCGACACATACATGCAGACAGGCGAGACTGCTTTTCGACATCAGACAGTACCACCCCGACGTCTGGGAGAAATGTTATAATCCAACCCTCGGTATATTCAAAGACGGCATCCGTTACGACATGCATAGAGAGTTTCCCTGTACATGGGAAACGCACTCGTATGGCGAGATGGATGAAGGCACTGAAGGTACGTTGATTGTAGAAAGAAATACGGAAAAACCAGCGATATTTTGGGACTACACCCTGCTTGATGCAGACCGAGAGATTGTCTGCTATTCGAAAAACTTGGGACGAGATTCTTGGCATCGTGACAAGAAGAAGTGGACCTTTCTCTGCTTTCTCAATTACGGTTCGCGTTCCCTTCCAAAACGAGAGACCGTTCTGTCGTTTTCATTCAGAAATCCTCACGAATTCAAAGTCGAGCGGGAAGGAGCCTGGGGCAAGGCAACGTGGTCTCGAAACATTGTGGACGAGAAAGAAGGATACATAAAGATACAGCGTCAGATTATTCCGGGAACACAAGCCGACAGAATATACACTGCCACGCTTACTCCTTTTACTTCGGATGAACGTGAAAAATTCTTGTTGTCTGAAGGATCATGGAAACTATCCCTCTCCACGCATATCGTCAAACTGGATCAAAATCGTCAGGGCCGTATCAATAGTGATCTGCGGTTTTTCCACACTCTTACTTCGACGTACGAGATTCCACCTTTCGACGAGAACAACTGTTTTCCGCAAAATAAAATTTGGCGGGCTCCGTCGAGAAAGATCGAACAGAAGTCTGTGAAATCAGAACTACCGTGGGATATCGCACTCGGTGTGGGAGGCATCAGAATCTCCACAGAGATCATTGATGGACGCCCTGGAGTTAGCGTTAGCGCCAAACTTCGGCCAAACGAAACGGATACTACAGAAGAAATACTGGCAAGCATCCATCGCACAACACCCGCAGAAATTCATCCTCGAGAAACGATAGAGCGGATGTGTGATTTCAGGCGCCTGCATGACTACGTGTATGGAAGCCCACGCAGTATTGATGTGCCCGTGAGCATGCTCGTCACGTATCCGACATTCAAGAAGTAACAACAATATAACCCTATCCGCCCCGCACACACGGGGCGGATATTTTTTTGTCGCCGAGAAAACCGCAGACGATGTCCATCATATACCTATCCATTTTACAAGTGGTAAAAAATAAGATAGTATGGGAGTATTACTGGAACCTTAAACCGAATCTTGCTTTTCTGGTCAATGTCAATACTGGGTCCATGCGAATTGAAAGAAGTGCGCTCTGCGACTTATTGCGAATACACTATGAAACAACTTAAAGCTTACGTTTCTGTTTCAGATTCAAAATATACTCAATAACGCTATGGTAACTACCGTCGTAGAATGACGGGCAAAGCGAGGTTTATATAGACATGTCATTAAAAATGGTGTTGCTTATCGCAAGCTTCACTGGCCTCGTTGGTATCGCATTCGGATACTTTCTTCGGTGGATCATCACCTTGGGCAAACGCGGGTCGCTCGAGCTTGAGATAAAGCAAAAAGTACTTGAAGCAAAGGAGGGCGCTCAGAAAATTTTAAGCGACGCAGAGAGACTTGGTAAAGAAAAAATTAGGGAACTGACGAAAGAATTTCACGCAAAAGAAGAGGAGTTCAAACAAAGAGATTCCCGTCTCATTAAAAAAGAAGAACAAATTGATAAACGTCAAGGTGACATAGACCGCGAGATCGAGGCAATCAAAAAAAAGATAGCCGATATCAAGGAGATTAGGGTTCGAACAGAAAAGCTCGAACTGGACAAACAAGCCGCCATCGAACGCGTCGCCCACATGACCCGCGAGGCCGCACTTGAAGAACTCATGAAAATAACGGAAAAGCAGGCAGAAGAAACCCTGCTCGTACGCATGCAGAAACTCGAGACGCTCGGGCAAGAAAAACTAGAGAAGCGCGCGAAAGAAATTCTCGTCACTTCGATTCATCGTCTCGGCAATTCCGTTGCTGCAGATATTCTCACAACGGCTGTTTCCCTCCCTTCCGACGACATTAAGGGAAAAATTATTGGCAAAGAGGGACGCAACATTAAAGCCTTTGAGCGCGCGAGCGGCGTTGAAGTCATTGTTGACGACACGCCCGGTGTCATTACTCTTTCTTCATTTGACCCTGTTCGGCGCCAAGTGGCTCGATTAGCGCTTGAAAACCTTATCATGGACGGACGCATCCAGCCCGCAAAGATCGAGGAGATGGTTGAAAAAGCGCAACAAGAAACGAATAAAGTAATCAAGGAGAAGGGCGAACAGGCGGCATACGAATGCGGCGTGTTCAATCTTGATCCGCGTATTCTCGCAATCCTCGGACGCCTGCACTTCCGCACAAGCTATGGACAAAATGTTTTGCAACACTCGATCGAAATGGCGCATATTTCAGGAATGATTGCCGAAGAATTGAAAGCAAACGTCGCGATCGCCAAGGCGGGCGCATTACTCCATGATATCGGCAAAGCCGTTGATCACGAAGTGCAGGGCACACACGTTGAAATTGGACGGCGTATCTTGCAAAAATTCGGCGCAGACGAGCAGATTGTTCTCGCCATGCAATCGCATCACGAAGAGTACCCCTATGCCACTGTTGAATCAATTATTGTGCAAGTTGCCGATGCCATCTCCGGCGGACGCCCCGGTGCGCGGCGCGACAGTGTCGAAAACTACCTCAAGCGGCTTAGTGATCTTGAAGCTATCGCAAACTCATTTCCCGGCATCGAGAAATCATATGCGCTGCAAGCGGGACGTGAAATACGCATCTTTGTCACGCCCTCTGCGGTAACCGACCTTGAAGCAAAAAAAGTCGCGCAGGATGTTGCGAAGCGTATCGAAAACGAGCTGAAATATCCCGGGGAAATTAAAGTGAATGTAATCCGAGAGTCTCGTGTGATTGAATTTGCGCGTTAAGGGCTCGTTAAAAAATTAATTCCCAAAGATCGTGCGCAATTGCGCGGTCAGATACGACTTGGCGCGGAATGAGCGAAACCCGAGTTGTATTCCGATACAACGAGTGGTTTTGCGAGTGAGCACGAGTCGTAGATGGCTACGCAGTGTGCGCGAGATTGGGAAGTTATTTTTTAACGAGCCCTAACCATAGCAAAAAATCGCCCCGCCGGGCTGGCAGGGCGATTTTTTGTTTTCCACAGTAAAAATATGGCTCTATTGCGTGTAATCCTATACAAGATATACTGGAGAAGCGTTCCATCTGCACAAGTATGCAGAAAGCACGACGGTCGAAGCACTTGTTGAATTGCAAGAATGTGGTAATATTAGCCATTATCCAAACGTGGGCAGCGGAAATAAAGTTCCCATGCGCACAATTTTATAAATAACGAGATTTTGTTAATCTCTTGCATAGCATAGTTATGAATAAACAAGCATTAGTTGAAGCAATCAGTGAAAAGATCGGAGTCACCAAGGTTCAGGGGGAACAAGCTATCGACTGCATGATCGGGTCAATTGTGGACACCATCAAGAGGGGTGAGGAGGTTTCTATCGCAGGCCTCGGTATCTTCGCTGCTAAACAGCGCGCTGCGCGAACTGCACGCAACCCGCGCACAGGAGAATCTATCCAGGTTCCCGCAATGCGCGTACCGAAATTCCGCCCGGCAAAGGCTCTCAAGGATGCAGTGAGATAGACTTATTTTTCAACGCAAACAAAAATTCCCGCCAACTGGCGGGTGTTTTTGTATATCGTTCACAAAGCTACATGCTCTCAACGAAATAGAGCGCGTAAGGTAGTGTATTCCTGCAAAGCAGGGCGAGGAGAGAGATTTCGCCAGACAGAAGGTCTGGTCTACAAAACTTTTAAACCCCATGTGCAAGAACATATAGCTTCGTGAAAAATACTTTCTCTATGAGCCCACTACGGCAGAGCCGTACCGAACTCGGGAGAGAGAGCAGGGCGGACTTCAAACCGTCCTTCCCCCTCACACCACTCACATGGTGAACCATCATGGTTCACCATGTTTCCACAACACTGTTCGCATATCACAAAAATCTTTTCCATTCTTCTCCTCCGTCGGGGTCATCCCGACAAAAAAGTTTGAGGGAAACATTTTCCCCCTTCGGCGCTCGAACAATTCAAGCGCTGAATGGGAGAGACAGATAGCGAACGCCACCTGTCTCGAGAGTGTCGGTTGTGCAACCGATTATCGTACGCCGCGGCGCATAGTAGGCCTCACTCTATGACCTGAAGATTACCTACCCAGTCTATGACTATGAAAAATCATAGACTGGGCGGAACCCCTTGAACCGGAAAACAGCGACCTTGCGGACGCTACCGTCCGGTTGGGTCTCCTCAACACTCTCGCGAGCCGTCACCGACTCG
Organism: Parcubacteria group bacterium Greene1014_15; assembly: GCA_007376725.1. Lineage (GTDB taxonomy): Bacteria > Patescibacteriota > Minisyncoccia > Phycocordibacterales > VMGT01 > VMGT01. The sequence goes on from VMGT01000026.1 coordinate 4,747, forward strand.
ACCAGAGCGGCGCCCTTTTGACGAGCCATGGCGTTGGCCGCATTGACCAACTGCCCCTGCCCCATCACGTGAACAACGTCGCCAAAGGTGACGTTGTTCACCAAGGCGGCCGCCTGCTTCAGAAAGCCCTCACGGCTATAGGCCGGGTCATCGGGAACGTTCAACAGGCGAACGCTCCCGTAGTAGAACAACCCCGCCACCTTGTCCTCGGCCTTCACAGGCTCGAGAACATAAATTTCCTCCGCGCCGGTTGCCCGAGCAGCGGAAACTTGATCCTGGGAGGGGACATGCTGCATGATGAAATAAAATCCTTTAGCCATTCTTTTCCCCTTTCAGAGAAAATTCTCTTGCCACCGCGGCATGGCATCCGCGGAGAGGTTTTTGATTGTAGGCGCGCCTGCTGGTAAGGCACAGATGCGCAACGCTTTGTGCATCAACGAAAAATCTTTTCAGATTTTCGCAAATGCAATAAAAAAGTCTGCTCCGTCGATCCCTGTGGGTCTCCTTACAGACACCACAGGGTATTCGCGGAGCAGAACCTGGGCTTTTTTGTTGGAATAGGAATCGGCCGCCGCCGATACAAATTTTATATGCATCCCCGTCTGTGCGAGTACGCACACCACGGGAGTTGCACGCCAATAAAGCAGAGACGCTTTGTGCAAACTTCTCCCTATGCAGGTTTTCCGGCATGCACCGTGGGTAACCTGCAACCGCGAGATAATACTACTTGTAGTGAATGGTGGCCCCAGCCACCCGCTTTTTGTTTATCAGGTCGCTCACGCGACCTTTGAACTCAACCGGCCCGTACCAGTCGTATGGTTGGTGAGCCCAACGGCCCACGAACCTACGCACTTTCACCACTGTGTTGGGAGTCAACTCAATTTTCCCCCACGCACCTCGATCGCGCAGTGGCCAAAAAATGCCGAGTACGCGAACTTGTACTGCGATGGAAACACCATCGCAGCCAGAAGACCATTCTAATTTCATTCCATTCTCCTTCGGCCCGAAAGCCGAAAAAGTTTTCCGTATTCTCGCCGCAGTGCACACATTGTGCCGCGAGCGAGTTTTTTTCCAAACTTCTCAAGGCATGTGTTTGCACAACCACAAACACATGCCCAATCAAAATTTCGATATACTAACACTCCCCCTCACGAATATAATTCGCTGTGCGAGCCAATCGCGACAAATAAAACAACATCGGGAACTCCTTGGTCAAAAACTGCTCGTATCTCTCCGGTGACGTTCATGCTCCACAATCCATCGTACACACCAGCAAGCTTATGAATATGCAGCCTTACCTCCCGATCATCTTTCAGAAAAAGCGTAAGCCGTTTTTTGAACTGTTCACGTGTCCGTTTCGGCAACTTTTTATACTGCTTTTTGAACGCTGATGAATAACGTAGTTCCATATGCTTTGCCGTTACGCATCAAGGTCACGAATCATCCCTTCTGCCGAATCAAACGGCCCTGCAGATGTTCCTGCCGCATACTCCCTGCGTGCTTCTGCAACGAGCGCTTCAAGCTGTGGCGTCATGCGCGATGCCGCGGAAACCGTAAGCTCCCCTGTTCTCGCAAACTGACTCAACGTGGCATTCACCACCGAGCTTAATGAGAGACCAAGCTTGTGTGCCTGTCTCTGCGCCGCGCGTTTCACTGCCTCATCAATCTTTATATTCACCTGCGTTTTCATATACCATGAGTATATACTTTCGATACTTGTGTGTCAACAGCACGCATTCTGTGACACACTGCAAAAAATCTCCTCAAAACAGCACATCGTTGTGCCATCCTGAATACGACGGCCGAATCGTGCAAACTCGGCCTTGAGAGTTTTCCCGGGATTCAACACAACCCGGTGCGGGATGACTCTTCTAACCCGCATACATAATTTATGGGACAAAGCGGCCGTGTTTTACCTGCTCATAAAGCGCGACGGCCAAACAAACAACGACATATAACGCAAACAACCCGAGGCAGTATAACCCTATCATGTTCAATCCCCTCCTTCAAAATAAAGAAAACTCCATGAACCTCCCACGCCCGCACACTGCGGACATCGTTGGCTCAATCGAGAGGAGAAGTCGTACGACTTCTCCTGTGGTCAGGTTTTCCGGTGTGCACCGTGGGGTAACCTGCAACCGCAATCAACTCTTATTCCTCTCTTTTAGTAGTACCCTGCGGGCACCCTTTGCCCGCCGACCACGGCATACATCATGCCGCAGTCTTCACAAATCAAGCTGATTCCCAACTCCTCGTCGGGACCTACCTTTCCCTTGCACTCCGTGCAGGGGAAAGAATGGGAATGAGAGAGAGCAGGAGGGCGGACTTCAAACCGCCCTTCGCCGCCACACCACTCACATGGTGAACCGTCGTGGTTCACCATGTTTCCACAACACTGTTCACAACCGGCAAAAACTTTTTCCATTCTTCTCTCCTTGACTCCCACAAGAGCCAAAAAGTTTCCCGTATTCTCGCCGTATACACACATTGTGCACACAGCGGAATAGTGTTAGGAATATCGCAATCCCTCTTGCCACACCAAACCGATTCCATCTCTCTCCTCAAAAAAACGCCTATGCTTCGTGTGGCGAAGAGGAATAACCATTCCTGCTTTCACATTTCTGCGAAAATTTTTCAGATGTATTCCAAATCGCTATTCTTTTGTCAAATAGTTTCTAAAAATTTCCGTGCGTCTTTCAGCGCATTCTTCATTTCAACAAGCGTCACCCGACGAAAGGCGTCATCGAACGAAAGCCACTCAAATGAACGGTGCTCTTGGGAAAGCACGACCCGCTCCGTACTGGTCTGCGCCAAGTAGAGGTAGACCTCCTTTGGTATTGGTTTGCCCCCTTTGTATATCGTATAGTGTACGTTTTTCATGAAGCCGGGCATGAAGTCCACTTCAGTTACGCCTGTTTCTTCTCCTACTTCCCTTCTCGCCGCTTCCTCCCCTGTTTCTCCGTATTCAATTTTTCCCTTCGGAAAATCCCAGAAGAACTGTACAAATTTTTGGGGTGCAATTTCAGCCTGCTCCCGCGACGAGCGAATGACTAAATACTTGCGTCCATCAAAAAAATGACGATAGAGTATGACGCCTGCAGATTTTTCGATCATCGGTAATTCGATTGCCATACAATCATTGTAACAAAATTTTCAGTCTTTTTTGTTTTTCCCTTCGGAATATGCTAGCCTATTGCCAGATTTCAGAAAACAACAACATACCAGGAGGTTACTATGTTCCTTCAACGTATTCTCGCTTTATGGGACAAGGTTATATCGGAAATATTCCGGCTATCGTCATGGGGTACTGGCAACGAAAAAAGTCTGAACCAGTGGATTTATCTCGTTGACATCGGCCATACAATTGGCGTTGTGGCTGCAACTAATAAAATCCATACCATCATGAGTTATTGGTCGGTTCGCCATTACTATGATGGGAAGAAGCTTCTGAAACGTATCCCGGTGAGAAAAGACTTAAAGGAAGGAGAGCGTTTGGCCACCGCAAAAGAGATTGTTCAATATCAAAAAGGGTTCGAGGAACAATCTTCCAGAAGTTCTGGTGGTCTCACCATTTCATAGATAGACCAGTTTTGGCCGCATGGCTTGCTAAGAGCCTTTTCTTTGGCCCTGTGCTGTCTTCAAACGAAAGAAAAGTGGGTAGAAGCCGCGCTCTTTCCTCAAGAGCCTATAATCACAAGCGAGGAGAAAGCGAAAGTTTCTACTTTCATTTTCTCCGAGCGCCGTGATTATATACCCAGTAACATTCGCAAACCTGATGCTTTTGGGTATATATACGAGTATCGCCAAAAATCATACGGTGATGCTCGTATTTCTTTTTTTAAAAGCCTGTCTATCGTCTCGCTTCCCAGTTCGATTCTCCCATCCCACCCAGTTTCACTCGGTGCGGGATGGGAGAATCGAACTCCCAACCTCAGTTTGGAAAACTGACGTTTTACCATTAAACTAATCCCGCGCTAGAATATAGTGCAAAATCATACTATCAAATAGTAGTGCCTCCTACCAGCGCTGGCAGGAGGCACTACGTATTCTCGAGAAGTATATTCTTTCAGTTGCTATTTCTTCGGTGGTTCGTCTTTTGGGTCATCAGTACTTTTTTTGTCTTCATTCATATAAGTTTTCACAGTATGCTTATTGTCTTATAATGACGACACGACCAGACGTTGATTGAGTAGTACTTTGCTCTCTCTGCGTCCAATCTTTCAGTACTTGGACGTCTCCAAGACTAGTATCAGTATATCAAATCTGCGCCATTGGTTTTTCATCTAACAACGAAATATAATAGTGTCAATTCTTGACAAAAATGAAAAAGGGGGAGCGTCAATGGGGATGTACACCGCCCTTGCGGGTGTTTTGCTGATACTCATTGCACTCTTCGCGCCAATGTCGAAAGAACCTCGCGATACATATACATACACTCCCCCGCCTCCGCCTGCTTCAATAATCGTCGATCCAATTCCCGCAAAAAATGCAACAAGTGCTCCGCATTCACCCGAGCCCGCGCTCATCACACCGCCTCAACCAATCAAACAACCAGAGAAATCAGCGCCGCCCCCTCCACTGTCTCCTCCACCCAAACAGACTCTTAATCCTGTGGCAACATCGGCTTCGCAGACCAAGATCGTTCTCCCGGTACCGCCAACACCAATCAAAACGCTGTTTCCCGCAGAAACAATAAATGCGGAGACGCGGCGAGCGCTTGTTAATATCATCTGCACGGCAAAAAATAGCGGAGTTTTCATGCCCGTGAGCGGAAGCGGCGTTATTATCGATCCACGGGGAGTCATTCTTACCAACGCACATCTGGCAAACATATACCTGCTCAAAGACTACCCTTCAGAAAATTTCGTTGAGTGCATCGTCCGTTCAGGTTCTCCCGCGCGCAATACGTACTATGCCGAACTTCTCTATATCTCATCAGCGTGGATAAAAGCAAACACACAGAGCATCATTGAAGAAAATCCAACTGGCACAGGTGAAAATGACTTTGCGCTGCTCCGTATCACAAAAGCAATTTCCGAAGATGAACCCCTTCCTGCAGAATTTCCTTATATCCACTATGAACTTGAGGAAAACGATGTCGCAGAAGGTCAAAACGTGCTCATTGTCGGCTACCCCGCGAGCTTCCTTGGCGGCATTACGATCCAGAAAGATTTACATATCACCTCAACCATTTCGCATATTACAAGGCTGTACACATTTGACCAAAATGGTCTGCTTGATCTTATCGCCGTCGGAACAAGCATACTTTCACAGAAAGGATCTTCGGGAGGCGCTGTGGTGCGGCAACAGAGTAATAAATTAACCGGACTCATTGTTACAAGTTCTTCCGGTGAAACCACGCAGGAGCGCGAGCTCAACGCAATTACTATTGCGCATATCAATCGCTCTCTTAAAAAAGAAATGAATCTTGATCTTGCTGCATTTCTCAATGCCGACATCGCCCTCGCGTCGAGCGATTTTCAAAAAATTGTCGCACCCGGGCTTACACAAATCCTCATAGACGTTGTTGAGAAGCGATAAGAACCAATCCACGATCTAACCGCAAAATATGAAGCAAAATAAAGCTTGTCTGCCGAAATGCCCAAAATTCTGCTGCAAATCGCGTCTTTTTCGTCAGTGTATCTCGATATACTTCCTCAAAATACGCAATTTTCGCAACAAATTTTGGACATTTCGTCGAGGCATTAGATCGTGGATTGGTTCTAAAAGCCTGTTTACTATTTTCCCCCATTAGTTTTGAGTTTTGCATAGAAAAAGAGCCACACAAAAACCATGCAACCGGTAATATATGTTTGATATACAAAAGAGAGCGTTGCAGTATACGTCAAAAAGATAACGAACGGAACGAGACCCAAAACAAACATGGAAATAAACTGCCGATACTCCAATTTCGTAAACAGTCCGACTACGTAACTCAAAAGATCCGTGGGGGCCCCAAAAAGTCCGAACAGAAATACGGCCATAAGCAGGTTCCCTTTCGGTACTAAATGATGAAAATTTAAAATATGCTCCATGGGAACCCATCGAGCAATAATTTTGCGGCCGAAGCGCCGTGCCACAATAAAGGCTACTGATGAGCTCATCAGCCACGCAATCAAGGTAAGAATCGAAGCAACAGCCTTTCCCCATACCACCACTGCAACGGGAACAAAAGGAAGCGTTGTGGCAAGGGGTATAAGAGCAATAGTAGAAATGGAAAAAACGTAGAAAAGCATTCCCCAAAAACCTCCCTCACCGATCGTTTTCTGCAGCACATCAGAAAAACGTTCAGAACCGTATGATCCCAATAAAAAAAGGAGTGCAACCGCAATCCCGCCAATAACTTCTTTTTTCGTAATGCCTCGAATCGTTTTCATGGTATGCACTGAAGGTCCCCTCCCAGAATACAAACAGTATACTACAGATGAAAAACGATGACATTTCGTTCGGAGCGCCGGGATTCGAACCCGGAGTCGCCTGGTCCCAAACCAGGAATGTTAGCCGTTACACCACGCTCCGTTGCTTCGTAAAAATAGCACAGATGGTGCATTTTATCTACGGCTATTCCATCGGACACAAAAGGACATTTAGTAAGCAACGTTCTCGAGCACATCAACTTTTGCAGTTTTCTTTCGGACATCGAGATATACAACGTGCACATCAAGCTGCCATTCTTGTTCTTTGTCTACAAATTGTTCAGCAAGATAAGCCTGTATGGTCAGAAATAATGAGTGTAGTTTTTTTTGATGGACATTCTCCTCAACGCGAAATAACTGCTTGGAATTGTTTATTATTGTCTTTCCTTCCCTACTAACCATTTCACATGAAACAGTTTTGACTTCAATGAAATGTAATTTGCCTGTTTTCTTTGCTATCACATCTATTTCGCCATATTTCTTTCTGTAATTTCTGGCAACAACAGCAAAACCGCGTTTCATGAGAAACTTGATTGATACATCTTCGCCTAGTTTTCCTATCAAATGTCGCTGATACACAAAAAATTATGTTGCATATGAAACACTTTATCATAATGTTTCACGTGAAACGCTACTTTAATCAAAAGTTCCATTTGCTCATGTTTCTAGGCCTTTTCAGACATTCAATGCTTCAAACTCTTTCTGACACAGAGTTTACGGACAAGCAAATGTGTCTTTTTATGCACACAATCCACAGCTTTATCCACAGTTTTCAACATTTCTCTGAAGACATCTTTCGGTCAGCAACAACTCGTCCGTTTGAAAGTTCAAGGAAATATCAGGATATTCTAACACTGTGAGATGTCCTTTGCCGAATGGTGTTACACATGAAACAACTTTTGTAATCATAACATTCTACGCAATCCACACGAGAAAGCAGCCCCGCCACATGGCGGGGCTGCTTTCTCGTGTGGATGTCATGTGCACTTTTATAGATGATATTAGAACCTCTTTAAAAACACTGGTCGTGCCCTAGTACCTCGTTAATTTAATTTTGCTGGATGAAAATCTTTTAATTTCGAGCGAGACGAAGTCAAAAAATTCGAGGAATATCAAGATATTTCAAGAAGTAATTAGGTTGATGAGGTACTAGACGATGTTAGAACCCGCAAGATTTCTGAAATAGAAACGGCGATTGACACGCGAGGGCGTCAAAAGTCCACTATTGTGCGGGCAGGGAGAATCGAACTCCCGCTATCTGATTGGCAACCAGATGTTCTGCCATTAAACTACGCCCGCATGCTACATTCTCTCTCTAAATCGCTCTTGTAAAGATCTAACCAGACTTTCATCTTCTCCTTAAGATACGAGCTATTCACGCCAACGTAACCTATTCCATGCTGAACCCGCCTTGTTTTATGCTTTCCCTTAGCAACAATTGTTTTGGTAAAATTTTCAATACTTAGCCCCGTGCCATAGGCCCAGAAATTTTCGCAATCTTCGACCACGAGATCGGGATAAACGAGAATCCATGCATAAATTTTATTCTTTGGAATTCCACAAATCTCATGAAGAAAGGACACAAAAACCCGCATCATTGAGACGTCAGCATTTCCAAGACGAACAGTGTTTTTTGTTCTTTGGTCACCTTCGCCCCAGTATATAGCCATACTCGCAATAAACAAGGGAGTACATTTTAAATCATTATATTCATCAAAAGCTTCTCGCCGCGCACTTTTATATACATCGTGAAGCCTTTGCCCACGTAAATTGTTCAAATATTGGATACGAACGGTACTTTTTTGGACAGCAGCAGCAGCAAGTTTTTGTCTTATTTGCTGCGACCATTCGCTCGACTGAAACCAACTCGATAGTGTACTCCGCGGAACACGAAACATCTTCTCAAGCTCACTATAACTCTTCCCAGACTCACGCAATTGAATTATTTTCTTTTTATCTTTTCGCATAGATAAATAATACAATACCAACAGCATTGTATGCTACTGTGCATAAGTTATAGACAGCAGTTCATTTACTTAAATAACTTAGTTTTGGTACGCCCCTGTCTGCCGACAGAACTCTTTCCCTATGAAACCTTCTCGTGGACACTCCCACTCGTCCATACATTCACTCATGTCTGTGAATTACGAAGTGCAAAAATGTTATACTGGAAGTGCTTTAGGGGGATTGTGTCCCTGAGGCTGTGTTTGTTGGAAAATTGGACTTTTCTCCATTTTGCGTCATTTTTGAACGAAAGATGCTTGTTTGTTGTACATTAATTTTCCGATCTTTTTCTATTTCGTAATTCACAGTCATGTGCGCCCGCCAGGACTCGAACCCGGAACATCTGCTTCGAAGGCAGAGATGATATCCATTTCACCACAGGCGCAATTGAAGACATAATTATATCACAATGGCTAAAAACGGGAGTCTATACTAGTATTAAGATAATGTCCAAAACAAAGGATTTCTCTATTCCAAAAGAAGTTTCACATGTAACAGATAAGCTGGAATCCGCCGGATTTGAAGCCTATCTCGTAGGCGGTTGCGTCCGCGACCTACTGCATGGAAAGAAGCCGAAAGATTGGGACGTTACAACAAATGCGACACCAGATCAGATTTTGCCACTTTTTGAGCATGCATTTTATGAAAATGATTTCGGAACCGTCGGCGTTGTTAATGAAAGCTGCGAAGACAAAACGCTTGAGGTTATTGAAGTAACAACGTACCGTCTCGAAGCAGCATATTCCGACAGTCGCCATCCCGATGCCGTCACGTTCAGCAGTAAACTTGAGGATGACTTAAAACGGCGTGATTTTACAATCAACGCCATTGCATATGGTATTTCTCAAAACAAGATCGTAGACCCGTTTAATGGGCAAATAGACATCAGTAAGGAGATTCTACGAGCAGTCGGCAATCCTCTTGAGCGTTTCAAAGAAGATGCTCTGCGTATCCTCCGCGCTGTTCGTTTCATGGCAGAACTCCATTTTGAAATTGAAGAAGAAACAAAGAAAGCTATTGAAGAAGCGGCGCCTGCGCTCGCAAATATCGCAAAAGAGCGCATTCGTGACGAATTTATCCGTATTCTCGAGTCAAATAATCCGATGAACGCCCTCATAAAGGCACATGAACTCGGCGTTCTCGAGTATATCACACGCAAACTGGAGGAGGGAATTGGCATTGAACAAAATCAGGCCCACAAATACGATGTTTGGGAACACAATTTGCGATCGCTTCAACACGCTGTGGATAAAAAATGGAATATCATCATCCGCCTTGCGGCTCTATTCCACGACATTGGAAAACCGAGAGCGAGAAAATGGTCTGATGAAAAAAAAGACTGGACGTTTCATGGACACGAGGTTATTGGGGCACGAATGGCAGAAAGAATACTCGCTGATCTCAAATTTCCCAAAAAAACCATCGAAGACGTCACAAAACTTGTGCGTTGGCATATGTTCTTCTCGGATACAGAAAAAATCACACTTTCGGCAGTGCGAAGACTGCTTCGAAACGTTGGCCACGAAAATGTGTGGCATCTTATGGATTTGCGGGCATGTGACCGCATTGGAACAGGACGACCGAAAGAAAACCCCTATCGTTTCAGAAAATACAAAGCAATGATCGAGGAGGTATTGGAGGATCCAATCAATGTGACAATGCTCAAAATCAACGGTTCTGATCTCATATCGTTACTCGGCATCGAACCGGGACCTAAAATCGGGCATATTCTTCACGCATTACTTGAAGAAACCCTTGAAGATCCATCTAAAAACACCAAAGAATTTTTGGAGAAAAGGGCTCAACAGCTGAATAGAATGGACATCGACGAGCTTAAAAAACTTGGAGATCAAGGAAGAATCAAAAAAGAAAAAACGGAGGAAGAAAATATCGCAAAAATCCACCGCAAATACTGGGTGGATTGAAAGAATTTTGATTTTTTATGCAACTAGGGCCGATGACCTATGCGTTTGGATGCAGTACGAGGCGGCGAGGCAATGAAATCGCGAAACATATTTCTTATAATCACAAGCGAGGAGAAAGCGAAAGTTTCTACTTTCATTTTCTCCGAGTGCCGTGATTATATACCCAATAACATTCGCAAACCTGATGCTTTTGGGTATATATGGTGAGCGATTGAGTGCCGAAGCCAACGAAGTAATGCGCCAAACGCATAGGTCATACAAAAAAAGCTCCCAATGTGCGGTGGGGAACACATTGGGAGCATATAGGGGAAGAAATGTAGTTTACATTACATACGAGTTGCTCGTGATGGTACCAAAAATGATTTTGGCTACGTGCGGGTACCGCTGGAGCAAACTATGTGTATGTTTTGCAAGACTGCATCTTCCAAGGAGATAATTCTGGCCATGAATTTTTTACAAGGAACAGGTCGCGAAAAAACTTTTGAAATAGTGCGACCACCTGAAATAAGTATATGTCCTATAGAAGCAGTGTAAAGGACAGAGATAATTTACTTGTGGATAACTTGTCCTTTATATCACTTTCCGGCAAGAGAAAACACCCACGGCAATTTTCATGCGCATGGGTGTTCTTGCCACAAAGACACGTTTTATTGTGCCTGCATTCTTTTGGCAATTTCCCTCTTCCACTCCTTAGTGAGCCACGAGTACCGCCAAATGGCAAAGGTGTCAAATCCGTAGGACAAACCTGACCTAAATCCAAGTCCTAGTTTTTCCTTTCCCTCAACAAACCCTCCCTCGAGTTGTCCAAGAATACAGTTGCAGGACGAGGACAGCGAGAGGCGATCAACATTAATTCTGTGCGCCCAACCTTCCAGATACTGTGCATCCAAAAATGTCGCTCCGTTTGCAACACATAGCGGGACTGTTGACTTCTTTTTCATGTGTACCCCTTCCTTCTGAGAGAGCGAATCGCTCTATTCAATGACTGTTCGTTACACTTCATCGCAATAGTAGTATTGATAAGCAACTCTGTCAAATAACTCGCGGATATATAACTCCTCTCACATTCGGAAAATCCCCCATAATCCCCCTTTCATAAAGGGGGAAATCGAACGCCTCTCCTCCCAACCTCTCTTTCAAAAAGGGAGATTGGGAGGGATTTATTCATAGCTGTGAGGGGTTATTTGGCCATTTCGACTCTGTCCCGTTTCTTCTCACAATTCGAGATCCAGAACGATAGGGCAATGGTCCGAACCCATAACATCAACAAGGGTAGAAAATGACTTTACTTTTTTCTGTAAATCATGGCTTATGAAAAAATAGTCGAGTCTCCATCCGACATTGCGGTCGCGAGCATGCGATTTCATATCCCAGTAGGTATATACCTCTTTTTTCTTCGGATAGAGCGCTCGAAATACGTCAATGTATCCGTGATTAATAACCTCATCAATCCAGGCGCGCTCTTCAGGCAAAAAACCGGTCCGATCTTCATTTTCATGCGGTCGAGCAAGATCAATTTCTTCGTGAGCCGTATTTACGTCCCCGCAAAAAATAATTGGCTCATCCTTTTTTCTCAATCCTTCGATGTGTTTAAGAAAGGCATCGTAAAATTCGAGCTTAAACTCTAAGCGCTCCGGTCCCTGGCCGCCATTCGGAAAATAGACATTAAACAGCGTAAAATCTTTGTATTTCGCTGCAATAATGCGCCCTTCTTGATCAAATCGGGGGATACCCATGCCAAATGCAATCGAGAGTGGTTCTGTTTTTGAATAGAGAGCAACTCCACTCCAACCTTTTCGCAGTTTCGAGGATGAAAAGTAAGAAAAATAACCTTCGGGCTTGCGTATATCATCGCTTAACTGCGCTTCTTCCGATTTTGTTTCTTGTAGACAAATAACATCAGATGAAAGGCTCATCAACTGCTTCCAGTTGCCATTTCGCGCAAACGCGCGTAAGCCATTCACATTCCAAGAGAGTATTTTCATTGGGTATATATTATATCGGTTTTTTTCGGATATTGTGAAACTCTTTATGTACTTTTTGCAAATGTGGGTCAGTTACATGCGTATATACTTGTGTTGTTCCAATATGTGCGTGTCCGAGCAATGCTTGAACTGAACGCAAGTCGGCGCCATTGTGCAGTAAATCTGTCGCAAAACTATGCCGAATAACGTGCGGTGTCACTTTTCTCGATATGCCTGCTTGCAATGCGTAGCGTTTCACAATCCTCTCAACAGAACGGGGTGTGAGACGCACAGAAAGAGCATCTTTCGCATCTCCTAGAAACCTGCTCATCTGAATAAAGAGCGCCGGGGCCATATCCACACGCGCGCGCAAGTACGATTCAACACTTGCTTTGGCGCTCTCCGAGAGAAACACTACACGCACTTTGTCTCCCTTACCCCGCACTGATATTTCGTCTTTCGAGAGATCGATGTCTCGGTCAAGAATCACTATTTCAGAAACACGCATGCCGGTCGAAAAAAGAAGTTCGAGAAGCGCCCGGTCGCGCAAATCTTTTACCGCAGCGCCCGTGGGCGCTTGAAGAAGCCGATCAAGTTCTTGTGTGGTAATAAGATCAAGGCTCCGCTCGCCAACTTTAGCAAGTTCAATGCGATCCGGCGGAAGGGAAGAAATACCGCGTCTCATAAGATATTTCAAAAAAACACGCAAGGCAATGAGATAATAATTCTGTGTTTTCTTATGAAGTGTTTCTTCCGGGCGGGAAGAACGGCGTACACGAGAACGATTGAGATACAGTCGGTATTTTCGCACCGCTTCATCCGTAATTTCCGCGGGGTACTCTATGCGCGCAAACCGAAAAAAACGCTCTAAATAGCGTTCATAGTTCTCCACTGTTTTGAGACTGCGTCCTTTTTCGATTTCTAAATACTCTAAAAAAGCACGCTTGAGCTGTGTAAGCTGCTCTGGCATACAATTTGTGAATTACGAAACTGTCAGAAATCCCTCCCAACCTCCCTTCCATAAAGGGAGGGGCTTGAGGAGTTTCCCCCTTTGTAAAGGGGGAGCAAGGGGGATTTTGGCGTTTCGTAATTCACAGATACAATAGTAAAAGGCACCATCCCAGGATACACTGAAGGCCTAAACTTGGCCGAGACGTTCCTTCACACGGTGTACAACATCAGAAAGCTTCCAGTCATTTTTCACCAAAACGTCAAAGCTTTTGTACTTCATAGCCTTCGCCGTGCTTTCAATATCGTCAAGAACCGTCAACATAATGACAGGAACGTTTGCTCCCCATGCATCTTGACGAAGCTTCTCAAGAACGTCCCAACCGCTCATGTTCGGCATAATGACGTCAAGAATTATCAGATCGGGATGTTTTTCGAGAGCAGCAGTAAGCCCAACATCTCCATCATCTGCCGTGATAATTTGAAACCCTTCACTCGTGAATTTATCCTGAAGCGCCTCACGAACATCTTTTTCGTCGTCAACAACGAGAACTGTTTTTGCTACATTTTCCATATAATAATAGTGAATAAATCTTTCGCCCTTCAGTATAGCACATCATTGGCCAGAATCTGCAAGAAGTGGAAGAGAGAGGATAAAAGTTGTTCCCTGATCAAGCACTGAAGTAAATGAGATAGTTCCCCCAAGAGACTCGATAATTGATTTGGTCATGTATAAACCCAAACCAAAGCCATGGGCAGCAGCTTTTGCAGCATTATGGGCACGGAACATTTTTGAAAATATGAGATGCTGCTGTTCGGTCGGAATACCGCATCCAGAATCGCGTATCGTAAAAATCATACGCTGTCCACTCTCCTCAACGGTAATCGCGATCGTGCCCTGCACGGGGGTGTATTTTATGGCATTTGAAACCAAATTTTGAATCACGACACGCAGCAATTTCGCATCTGTCGTTATTTCTTGTTTCAGAGTATCTTTTTTCTCGACACGCAGCATTTTTTTCTCTATGTTCGGCTGTAATTCTTCGAGCACGCTTACAACAACTGTCTCCATCTGAAACGGAGCACGTTGTATTTGCAGCGCTCCCATCTCGATTTTTGATACATCGAGAAATAGCTGCACCAACTCGGTAAGATTGCGGCTTCCCGTATGTATTTTTTCAACATACTCTCGTTGCTTATCTTCGAGAACACCGGTGTCTCCCGAGAGCATCATCTCCGTATACCATTGCATTGAAAGCAGCGGGGTTCGAAGCTGGTGCGATGCGAGAGAGACAAATTCGCTTTTTGCCCGGTCAATCTCTTTGCGCTTGCTAATATCCCTCTCTGTATAGACATAGAATTGTGCGATACCACTTTCTTCGTCTATGATAGGAATCATCTCGATCTCTGCGTTATATTCACGCCCATCTTTACGTTTATGGATCATTTCTTCAGATTTGAAGGGTGTATTTGTTTGCAAAGCCTCATGTAACTTTGAGAGAACATCATTCGGGGTGCTTTCTCCGCGGAACGTAGCAAGGCGCTCTCCTCCAGCCGTATCTTCTTTTGTATAGCCGGTAAGTTCCATCCATGCACTATTTACATAGGTAATACGCCCATCGGTGTCGGTGATTACCACGCCGTCAGCCGACGCTTCAGCCGCCTTGGCAAACTTCTGCACCTCATTAAATTGAGCGCGTAATTCACTCTCAAGGCGTTTTTGCTCTGAAACGTCCACCATAGTAACGAGCGCTTTCCCTGAAGAATGTCCTACCTTTCCGCCAGGAAAGATGGACAGAAGCACCCAGCGGATTTCCTTGTTTTTACTCTCAATGCGCAGTAGTTCGTTATGGATCGGCAGTTTATTCTTGAAACGATAGAGCAAGTTTTTCAAATGCTCGTAATCTTCTTTCACCGTAACATCCTTAAGCGTGAGCAGCGCCAGAACATCGGCCGTACATCCAAAAAGGCGCAAAGCAGCCTTGTTGGGCAATTCAAGAGCTCCTTTGGGAGCCATCAATAGATAGGGAACCGGAGCTTCTTCATAGAGCTCTTCGAGCCACTCCTGCGACTCTAACATACTCGAGGTAAGCGCCGCACGAGAACGCGTAACAAGCAAGATAAAAACAGATATCGCTGTAAGACCGCTAATGATGAGACCACCGAGAAAAACATACAGGCTCAACCTATCGACAATATCAAAAGCATATTTGCCTGGTTGATCTACGATTATTTTTAGCAAGTTCTCACTGTTGAGCCAAAGCGGGTACAAAAAACTTTCGGCAACAATAAATACAGTCGAAGCAACGAAAAAAGACAGCCAGAGCATCGTTTTTCTTCTGAGTCCTTGCATAACTTCTATGATACCATGGGAGCGCCTAGAAACTCATCATATACGGGGATGTATCGGCATTTTCTTGCAAATAAGGGTCCTTGGTGCTATAGTGTTTCTGATGCTGTCAAAGAAGAAGAAGCTACATGCAATAAAAGAAACACGGCTTCATGAAAAAGACTCCGGCTCCCCGGAGGTCCAGATTTCTATTTTATCCAAAAGGATCGATGAGCTGGCTGCTCATTTGAAAAAGCACCAGAAGGACAACCACTCACGAAGAGGTCTCTTGCAGATGGTGGCAAATCGCCGCACGCAGCTTTCGTATCTGCAAAAGAAGTTTCCTTCGAGATATGAGACTTTCATGAAAAAGTTGGACAAAAAGAAAAAGTCCAAGTAATTTGTAGATTTTTGCGCGAAGACCTTTGCGCGTATGTCGATCTTCTTTAGGCTCCGTTCATTAATAACTTGACATGGTTCGGTTTCAGATTTTCGTGAGATTTGATTTTTTCGATTGAACAAATCTTGAGGCGTAGCAAGCTACGATGAAAAATTTGTGATTGAGAAAAAATCAAAGATTGCGGAAATATGGAAGCGAAACGGGCAAGTTATTAATAAACGGGGCCTTAGATAGTAGAAAAAATTATTTTTTAATACGTTTTTGTCTTGCAACAACGATTGCAAGACGCATTTTATGGCAGTTATTAAACACAAACAACAGCGTGTTGGGGTTTTTATAGATACGCAAAATCTCTATCACAGCGCAAAGAATCTCTACAAATCGAAGGTCAATTTTGGGGCAATCATGGAAGAGGCGGTTGCAGGACGCGCCCTCATTCGTGCCGTCGCGTATGTTATAACGACAGAATCAGGCGAGGAGCGGGGATTTTTCGACGCTCTTGAAAAGCTCGGCATTGAAACAAAGACAAAAGATCTTCAAATCTTTTACGGCGGCGCAAAAAAAGCAGACTGGGATGTGGGCCTCGCCGTTGACGCGATCAAACTCGCGCCAAAACTCGACGCAGTCATTATTGCTTCAGGTGACGGAGACTTCATTCCTCTCGTAGAATATCTTCGCACGAATCAGGGGTGCCAAGTTGAAGTCGTCACATTCGGCAAATCAGCTTCGCAGAAACTCAAAGAAACGGCGGATAGCTTTACTGATCTCTGTGAAAACCCACAAAAATTCCTTATCGGATATGGCATGAAGCGCCACAAGAAACATGCGCATGGAAATGGCCCTGCCGCATAAGAAGTGTAACCGCTCACACTCCTCAAAATCCCTCCCATCCTCACTTTATGAAAGGGAGGAGTCCACATCCCTCCCATCCTCACTTTATGAAAGGGAGGAGTCCACATCCCTCCCATCCTCCCTTTGCTAAAGGAAGGGGCTTCCCCCGGTTTCCCCCTTTTACAAAGGGGGAGAAAAGGGGGATTTAGAAGAGTCTTAATTGATGAATGTCAGCAGTTACTAAGAACCTGTTGCCAAAGTAAACAAATGTTTTAGAATCAAGAAAATTTTGTTCCTTTTACGTTTTACAATTTTACACAAGGAGTTGTATGGTGGAATCTTCCATTGTGGAGATATTCGGATACTTGCTCGGAAATTGGAAAATTGACCGATCAAGCACAGAGTCGGAAGAATGTGAACAAAACCTGCTTGAAGCTGGCTATGCCGTTAAAGTATCGGGTGCCACGGGGGGCGAGACAATCATTGTTCACGGCATCATGTACACACAAATGATCGCCGACATATTGCTCTGCGACGCAATGAGAAACAACCTCGTCATCGCAAGAGAACTGTCTTTCCCATTTCGCATTCGGACCCACGCGGCAGAATCAGAATTGCCAAAAGTTGCAGAAATTGACTGGAACAGGGAGTTACGCAACCTTTTCTAAAATCGATGTACGGGGTTATTCTATTGCAGAGAATAACCCCGTTTTGCTTCGTGGAAAAACGTTGCAAAAAGGCATTTTTTTGATAGAATACCAATGATTATTAACTAAATAGCGGATTTGGTGGCTAGTACCTCGTTAATTTAATTTTGCTGGATGAAAATCTTTTAATTTCGAGCGAGACGAAGTCAAAAAATTCGAGGAATATCAAGATATTTCAAGAAGTATTCGAGGAATATCAAGATATTTCAAGAAGTTTTTGACAAGTCGTAGCCGAAATTGGAAGGTTTTGGCCTGCAAAATTAGATTAATGAGGTACTAGATAGGTAGATTTGAAGCCTGTTTGCGGGATTATTCAAGTCTAAAATCTGGCGGCCAACTGTATCGTATGCAGAAAAAAGAATATTCTCTCGATTTGGGCGGGAAAACGCTCACTGCTCAATTCACGAACCTTACTGATCAGACAGACGGGTCCCTTTTCCTACGTCTAGGAAACACGATCATTCTCGCCACAGCAGTTATGTCACTCAAAACCCAAGAAGGATTGGGGTATTTTCCACTGACAGTTGAATTTGAAGAAAGATTCTATGCAGCGGGAAAAATTCTCGGCAGTCGCTTTATGCGCCGCGAAGGTCGCCCAACCGATGAGGCCGTCCTCTCGGGGAGAATTGTTGACCGAACGATTCGACCTCTTTTTTCGCAACATATTCGCAATGAAGTGCAGATCGTTGTCACCGTCCTCTCTATTGATGAGGACGATCCTGATATTCTTGCGGTAAATGCGGCATCGCTCGCGCTTGCAACATCACCCATTCCATGGAACGGTCCGGTGAGCGCCGTGCGCATCGCAAAGATCAAGGGGCGCGATGGATTCATTGTAAATCCGACCTATCCTATTCGAGAACACGAAGAAATCGAGCTTGATCTCGTCGCCTGCGGAAAAGACGGTGACATTAACATGATTGAAGTGAGCGCACGGCAAGTACCCGAATCGTTACTCGAAGCGGCGCTCGAAAAAGCCAGCGAGGAAATAGAAAAAATACAAGCGTTTCAGAAAAAAATCATCGCGGAGATTGGAAAAACAAAACGCATCGTAGAAAAACCAGAGACACCCGCTCAAGTTTCTTCTCTTTTTGCAGAACACATTGAGGAAAAGATTGATAATGCGCTCCTGTCTGGAGCAGGAAAGGCAGAAATATACGCTCTCAAAGATACATGGATGAAAGTATTTGCAGATACTATCGAGGGAGGCGAAAAAACTATTGCGAACGATCTCTATGAGGAAAAAATCAACGAGCGGCTCCATACACTCATCATCGAACAAAGAAAACGCCCCGATGGACGTGGGTTTGATGATATTCGGGAACTCTATGC